>NZ_JBSNCE010000039.1:0-54423 GCF_053764755.1 Rhodococcus sp. 2H158 | reverse complement strand
GCCATTGGTCCCCCCCCCACTTCGTTACTGTCAGTGTCAGCAATCCACGATTGACGAGAAGGCAGGTACCGTGACTCCTCAGAATCCGGCGACATCCATCGGTCCCACGATGACCTCGGCCACCGCTGGGCTCAACCTCAGCGACTCGGTCTACGAGCGGCTGCTGCGCGAGCGGATCATCTTCCTCGGTACCCAGGTCGACGACGACATCGCGAACAAGCTCTGCGCGCAGATCCTGCTGCTGTCCGCGGAGGACCCGACGCGCGACATCTCGCTCTACATCAACTCCCCGGGTGGATCCGTCACCGCCGGCATGGCGATCTACGACACCATGAAGTTCGTCGAGTGCGACGTGGCGACCTTCGCGATGGGCCTGGCCGCCTCCATGGGGCAGTTCCTGCTCTCGGCCGGCACGCGGGGCAAGCGGTACGCCCTGCCGCACGCGCGGATCATGATGCACCAGCCGTCCGCCGGTATCGGCGGCACGGCCAGCGACATCGCGATCATGGCGGAACAGTTCGCGCACACCAAGCGGGAGATGGCGGAACTGATCGCCGAGCACACCGGCCAGACCGTCGAGCAGATCACGAAGGACTCGGACCGCGACCGCTGGTTCACCGCCAAGGAAGCACTCGAGTACGGCTTCGTCGACCATGTCGTCTCGCGGGCGCAGCAGGCCGGCGGCACCGGCAACTAGTTCCGAGCCCCCCGATCCGCTCTACGCCCCACGAATTCCTGGAGAAGCGATGACCAACCTGTTCGATCCGCGCCAGCTCGGCGGCCAAGCTCCGGCTTCCCCCGCGAGCCGCTACATCCTGCCCTCGTTCATCGAGCACTCGAGCTACGGGGTCAAGGAGTCCAACCCGTACAACAAGCTGTTCGAGGAGCGCATCATCTTCCTCGGCGTGCAAGTGGACGACGCCTCGGCCAACGACGTCATGGCGCAGCTGCTCGTGCTCGAGTCGCTGGACCCGGACCGCGACATCACGATGTACATCAACTCGCCCGGTGGCTCGTTCACGTCGCTGATGGCGATCTACGACACCATGCAGTACGTGCGTGCCGACATCACGACCGTGTGCCTCGGCCAGGCCGCCTCGGCGGCGGCGGTGCTGCTCGCCGCCGGTAGCCCCGGCAAGCGGCTCGCCCTGCCCAACGCGCGCGTGCTCATCCACCAGCCCGCCACCGGCGGCATCCAGGGCCAGGTGTCCGACCTCGAGATCCAGGCCGCGGAGATCGAGCGCATGCGCCGCCTGATGGAGACGACGCTGGCCAAGCACACCGGGAAGGACCCCGAGCAGATCCGCAAGGACACCGACCGCGACAAGATCCTCACCGCCGCGGAGGCCGTCGAATACGGTCTGATCGACAACGTGCTCGAGTACCGCAAGCTCTCGGCTCAGAAGTAACCGCCTCGGCCCGGCCCGGAGCGCGCCCCGCGCGCCTTCGCGGCCGGGCCGGTGTGCTCGAGTGGCATTACCGCCGCCCCGCACAAAATATGGCCCGAATCGCCCGGAACCGGTCGACCGCCGTCGCAGTCTCCGGGTACGGTCGTTCCAAGGGCCCGCTCCCCGGACCGGCGCTGTCGGCGGTCGCGGGATCGGTTGCACGCTTACGAGGAAGTAGGGACCTGACAGATGGCACGTATCGGTGACGGGGGCGACCTGTTGAAATGCTCTTTCTGCGGAAAGAGCCAGAAGCAGGTGAAGAAGCTCATTGCGGGCCCAGGGGTCTACATCTGCGACGAGTGCATCGACCTGTGCAACGAGATCATCGAGGAAGAACTGGCCGAGTCCAACGAGGTCAAGCTCGACGAGTTGCCCAAGCCGGCCGAGATCCGCGAGTTCCTCGACAACTACGTCATCGGGCAGGATTCCGCGAAGCGGACCCTGGCCGTGGCGGTCTACAACCACTACAAGCGGATCCAGGCGGGGGAGAAGGCCCGCGACACCCGGGGTGAGTCGGTCGAGCTGGCCAAGTCGAACATCCTGCTGCTCGGGCCCACCGGCTGCGGGAAGACGTACCTGGCGCAGACGCTGGCGAAGATGCTGAACGTGCCGTTCGCGATCGCCGACGCCACCGCCCTGACCGAGGCCGGCTACGTCGGTGAGGACGTCGAGAACATCCTCCTCAAGCTCATCCAGGCGGCCGACTACGACGTCAAGCGCGCCGAGACCGGGATCATCTACATCGATGAGGTCGACAAGATCGCCCGCAAGAGCGAGAACCCGTCGATCACCCGCGACGTGTCCGGCGAGGGCGTCCAGCAGGCGCTGCTGAAGATCCTCGAGGGCACCCAGGCGTCGGTGCCGCCACAGGGCGGACGCAAGCATCCGCACCAGGAATTCATCCAGATCGACACCACCAACGTGCTGTTCATCGTCGCCGGTGCGTTCGCCGGCCTCGAGAGGATCGTCTCGGACCGGGTCGGCAAGCGCGGAATCGGCTTCGGCGCCGAGGTGAAGTCCAAGGCCGAGATCGACACCACCGACCATTTCGCCGAGGTCATGCCCGAGGATCTGATCAAGTTCGGTCTCATTCCCGAGTTCATCGGCCGCCTGCCGGTCGTCGCCTCGGTGACGAACCTGGACAAGGATTCGCTGGTGCAGATCCTGTCGGAGCCGAAGAACGCGCTCGTCAAGCAGTACGTCCGGCTCTTCGAGATGGACGGGGTGGAGCTCGAGTTCACCCAGGACGGGCTGGAAGCTGTCGCCGACCAGGCGATCCTGCGTGGTACCGGTGCCCGCGGCCTGCGCGCCATCATGGAAGAGGTCCTGCTGCCGGTGATGTACGACATCCCGAGCCGCGACGACGTCGCCAAGGTGGTCGTCACCGCCGAAACCGTCAACGACAACGTGCTGCCGACGATCGTGCCGCGCAAGCCCGAACGGGAGCGTCGCGACAAGACCGCCTGATTGGACAGCGTGAAAGGCCCCGGCATTCGTGCCGGGGCCTTCGCCGTGCGTGGGGTGCTTCCGTCGGAGGCTGCGACGCACCAGTGGCCGCGACACCGCAGTGCCCGCGACACCGCAGTGCCCGCGACACCGCAGTGGCCGAATGTCACACCACGTCACTCGAAGCGACGTGGTGTGACATTCGGCCACGTAAGCGGAGGTCAGATGCGGTTGCCGAGTTCACGCAGCGGGGTGCGGAAGGTTTCCTTCGCCGACAGGGCGGACACGGCGCACACCAGGCAGGCGCCGGACGTCAGGAGGGCGACGGGCAGCCAGTTCGTCGGATCGCCGCCCATGAGCGCGGTGCCGATGGCGGGGGCGAAACCGGCGATGGCGAAGCCGAGCTGGGTGCCGATCGCCATGCCGGAGTAGCGGACCTTGGTGTTGAACATCTCGGCGTAGAACGCCGGCCAGATCGCGTTGGGCGCGGCGTAGAGCAGGCCCATCAGGGCGATGCCGGCGGCGAAGATCAGCGCGACGTTGCCGGTGGAGATGGCCTGGAAGTACACGAAGATGAACACCGCCGAGCCGAGGACGCCGGTGATGAAGACGGGCTTACGGCCGACGCGATCCGACAAGGCGGCGAGGGCGGGCTGACTGAGCAAGGCGACGGCGTTGGCGGCGATCGCGACCCCCAGCATCGTCGACTTGGCGATGCCCACCTCGGCGCTGGTCGCGAACGCCAGGCCGAACACGGAGAAGATGGTGCTCACGACGGCGACGAAGGCGCAGAAGATCACCCGGGTCAGGTTGGCCGGATGGGTGCGCAGCAGGTCGGCGACCGGCAGCTTGGCGACCTCGTGGGACTTCTTGGTCTCCGCGAACTCCTCGGGCTCCTCGAGCGTGAGCCGCATGACGTACGCGGCGGCCAGCACGAACAGGCTGCCCCAGAACGGTACGCGCCAGCCCCAGCTGTAGAGGATGTCGTCGGGCATGGCCGCGACGGGCAGGAACACCAGGCTGGCGAGGATGAAGCCGGCTTGTGTGCCGTTGAGCGTCCAGCTCGCGAAGAACGCGCGACGGTTCTGCGGGGCGTGCTCGAGAGTCAGCGAGCTGGCGCCGGACTGCTCGCCGGCGGCGGAGATGCCCTGGAAGATTCGCATCAACACGAGGAGCGCGGGTGCGAGTACGCCGATCGACTCGGCGCTGGGGATCAGGCCGATGCCGAAGGTGGCGACGCCCATGAGGATGAGCGTGAACAGCATGACGTTCTTGCGTCCGACCCGGTCACCGAAGTGGCCGAGCACCACGGCGCCGAGCGGCCGCGCGACGTAGGCGACACCGAAGGTCGACAGGGACAGCAGCGCCGCGTGGCCGCTGTCGGGGAAGAACACGGTCGGGAAGATCAGGGCAGCGGCTGATGCGTAGATGTAGAAGTCGTAGTACTCGAGCATGCTGCCGAGGAAGGCCGACGACGCTGCGCGCTTGACCTTGGTGGTGTCGTGCGGGCGGGTTTCGGTCGTCATACCGGAATTCTCCGGCGTGTCGAGGGTGTGCGCGGTCATCGCGTCTCCTGTGCGGAAAAGGGGAGGGGATGTTCGAGATACGAACTCGGGTTCGTACTGCGTTGTCTCGAATGTAGGCGCCATCACACCGTGAACGCAAGATGTATGAACTAGATAGTTCATAAAATTTCGGAACGCGTGTCCGTGCGCATTCCCCTGAGGTCCCTCAGTCGGGCAGGGTCGTCAGGAACGCGACGAGGAGATCGCCCAGCATCCTCCGGTGCCTGGTCCGCAGCTCGTCCGCGGCGAGGTCCTGGTCGAACAGGGCTTGCCAGGTGTACCGGTTGGCGGTGCGGAAGACGCAGAAACTGCTGATCACCAGGTGGACGTCGAGGGCGTCGACACCGTCGCGGAAGAGGCCGTCGGCCCGGCCGCGTTCGAGGATGCCGGTGAGCACGTCGACGGCGGGGGCGCCTAGGCCGGCGAGATGGGGAGACTGCCGGATGTGCTCGCCCCGGAGCATGTTCTCGTTGGCGACGATGCGGATGAAGTCGGGATGCTGGTCGTGGTGGTCGAACGTGGCCTCGGCCAGCACGCGGATGGCGTCGACGGGGCCGAGGTCTTCGAGGTCCAGCTCGCGCTCCTGGGCGCGGATCGTCCCGTAGGAGCTCTCGAGGACGGCTCGGTAGAGCCCCTCCTTGTCGCCGAAGTAGTAGTAGATCATCCGCTTGGTGGTCTGCGTGCGCTCGGCGATCTCGTCCACCCGGGCTCCCGACAGGCCCTTGTCGGCGAACTCCGCGGTGGCCACCTCGAGGATGTTCTCCCTGGTGAGGTCGCTGTTGCGGCGTCGTCGGCCGGTCGTCTGCTCGGGTGCCATGGCGCCACCCTATCGAGCGGGGTCTTGTCTCCGTGCCGCCCGTGGCCGTACGCTATGCCTTGTAACTCACTAGTTCGTACATTATGACGTGAAAGGCCCGCCATGACCGACTCGATTCTCTGCGGCCTCATCGGAACCGGCATCGGTGCCTCGCTGACCCCCCCGATGCACGAGGAGGAGGGCGCGCGGCAGGGCCTGCGCTACGTCTACAAGATCATCGACCTGGACGAGCTGGGCCTCTCGGTCGCCGACCTACCGCGGCTGCTGCGCACCGCTCGCGAGCTGGGCTTCCGGGGCCTGAACATCACCCATCCCTGCAAGCAGGCCGTCATCGAACACCTCGACGACCTGTCGCCCGAGGCGAGCCGCCTCGGCGCCGTCAACACCGTGCTGTTCGACGGCGGGCGCGCGATCGGCCACAACACCGACTGGTCCGGCTTCGGCCGCAACTTCGACCGCGGGCTCCCCGGCGTCGCGCTCGACGCGGTCGTCCAGCTCGGAGCCGGTGGGGCGGGAGCGGCGGTCGCGTACGCCGCGCTCACCCGCGGAGTGCGCGCGTTCACCGTCGTCGATCCCGACCTCGCGCGCGCCACCGCGCTGCGCGACACGCTCACCGTGCTGTTCCCGGACGTCGCCGTCTCGTCCGCGACGCCGGCCGAGCTGCCGCGGCTGCTGGCCGCCGCGGACGGCCTGATCCACGCGACGCCCGTCGGCATGGCCGCGCATCCCGGAACGGCCTTCGACCCGGCACTGCTGCGCCCCGACCTGTGGGTCGCCGAGGTCGTCTACCGGCCCATCGAGACCGAACTCGTCCTGCGTGCCCGCGCACTCGGCGCCCCGACCCTCACCGGCGCGGGCATGGCCGTCTTCCAGGCCGTCGACGCATTCCGCATCTTCACCGGGGTGGAGCCCGACGCCGACCGCATGCTCGACCACATGACGGCGCTGATCGAGGCGGAGCGGGTGCCGGCCTGATCTGTCCGTGGGGACGACGGCGCAGTGTCCCCGCTGTCGGGACGACGGCGCAGTGTCCCCGCGGTGGGGACGACGGCGCAGTGTTACCGTCCCGGCGCGCGCAACATCGCGCAGGCGAGTTCGACGATCTCCGACTCGAAGGTGGACAGGTCGGTCGCGTCCCCGGCCTCGTGGGCGCGCTCCCACGAGGCGAACGAGCCGATGACGAAGCGCACCGTCAGCCCCACGCGCCGACGGGTGTCGGCTTCGGGGAGGTCGAGACACTGCGCGATCGTCTCCAGCAGGGAGGCGAGGACGGTGAGCGACTCGTCGGACGGGTAGTAGTCGGCCTGGACGGCCCCCGGCTGGGGGACCGCCAGGAACACCAGGGGGGCGGTGGCGAGCCACTGCTCGTTGAAGCGAGCCCAATAGCTGGGCCTCCCGCGGGCGATCTCGGTGACGAGCGGATGGACGTAGGCATAGACGAGCCGTTCGAGTGCCGGGGAGCCGTCGAGGTGGGCTGCGTCCGTCAGTGCCGCCCGCTGGGCGTTGACGCGCGGCGCGTGCCGGCTCCAGACCGCGTCGAGCAGTCCGTGCCACGAGCCGAAGTGATAGGCGATCGCCGAATTGTTGCGCTGACCGGCGGCTTTGACCACCTCGCGCGCCGAGACGCCGTGGATGCCGCGACGGGCGATGAGTTCCTCCGCGGCATCCAGCAGAGCGAGACGTCCTGTTGACACTGCCATGCGTCCACTGTACTAAGAAGTTCGACTTCCCAATTAATATGAACTTCTTAATGGAGGATTCCATGGGTCATCTCTCCTCCCGCCGCGTCCTCGTGGCGCTCGCGGTCACCTCGGTGCTGGCCGCCACGGCCTGCGCGGATTCCGAACCGTCCTCCGCTGCCGAGCGTCCTCCCGGCGCGCTGATCAGCACCCGCCCACTGACGAGCGCGGCGGCGCTGCCCAGCGCGGCGCGCACGGAACTGATCACCTACCTCTCGGAGGACGCCACGGGACGCCCGATCCTCGTGTCGGGCACCGTCGCGATCCCGCGCGGCGACGCCCCCGGCGGAGGATGGCCGGTGATCAGCTGGGCGCACGGCACGACGGGTGTCGGAGATGCCTGCGCGCCCTCGGCCGACACGGTCGGCGGACCCGCCCACAGCTACCTCTCGCGGACCACCGCGATGCTCGATCGGTGGGTCGCCGACGGCTACGCCGTGGTCCAGGCCGACTACGAGGGCCTCGGAACGCCGGGCGGACATCCCTACATGAACGGCGACAGCGCCGCGAACACGGTCGTCGACATCGTGCGTGCCGCACGCGAAGCCGAGCCCGGCATCGGGAACCGGTGGACGGTGATGGGGCACAGCCAGGGCGGGCATGCGGCCCTGTTCACCGCCGCCCAGGGCGCGGAGCGCGCCCCCGAACTGGAACTGCAGGGCGCGGTCGCGTTCGCGCCGGGAAGCCGGACGAGCGAGACCGCCGCCTACTTCGCAACCGGGGGCCCGGGGATCGCGCAGGCCCTGACCTTCCTGCCCGTCCTGTTGCTCGGCGCCGAGGCCGCCGACCCCGAGATGTCCGCCGACGCGATGCTCACGGACGCGTCCCGTCCGCTGCTCGCGGCGGCGCGCACCGGGTGCATGGACGACGTGCGCAAGGTGGCTGCGACCGTTCCCGTGGACCAGGTGTTCGCGCCCGGTGCGGACGTCGGGCGCCTGACCGAGTACTTCGCCACGCAGGAACTCGAGCAGCTCGCCCTCGCGGTGCCGACCCTCGTCGTGCAGGGAACCGCGGATGTGCTCGTGTCCCGGCAGGTCACCGACGAGGTGACGAAGGCCCTGTGCGACAACGGTTCCCCCCTTGCCTACCGGGTCTACGACGGTGCCGACCACCGCGGCGTGCTCGAGGCCTCCCACGACGACGTGCGGGCCTTCGTCGACGGGGTCCGCTCGGGCGACGCGCCCGAACAGGCCTGCAGCTGAGCCGCTCCCGGACCCCGGCTCATACGACGGATCCGGTGTAGACGTTCATCGAGTCGCCGCGGAGGAAACCGACCAGGGTCAGGCCGGACTCCGCGGCGAGATCGACCGCCAGCGACGAGGGGGCGGACACCGCCCCGAGCGCCGGGACGCCGGCCATCACGGCCTTCTGCGCCAGCTCGAAGGAGGCCCGCCCGCTGACGACGAGGACGGTGTCCGACAACGGGACCCGGTTCTCGGTCAGTGCCCAGCCGAGCACCTTGTCGACCGCGTTGTGTCGGCCCACGTCCTCCCGCAACGCCAGCAGGGTGCCCTCGGGGGTGAACAGCGCTGCGGCGTGCAGGCCCCCCGTGCTCTGGAAGACCTTCTGCCGCTGCCGCATCCGTGGGGGCATCGAGGTCAGGGCGCGGGCGGAGACCACGAAGCCGTCGGTCAGCGGGAACCGGGTGCGCCCGCGGATCCGGTCGAGGGACTCCTTCCCGCACACCCCGCACGCGGAGCTGGTGAGGAAGTTGCGGGCGCCCGCACCGTCGGGAACGGAGATCCCCGGCGCGAGGTGGACGTCGAGCACGTTGTAGGTGTTGGCGCCGCTGTCGTCGACGCCGTCGCAGTAGCGCACCACGGAGACGTCCTCGCGGCTGCCGACGATCCCCTCGGCGAGCAGGAATCCGTGGGCGAGTTCCACGTCGTGGCCCGGGGTGCGCATCGTGACCGTCAGGGCGCGGCCGTTCAGGCGGATCTCCAGCGGTTCCTCCACCGCGAGGCTGTCCGGTCGGCGTGCCTGCCCGTCCGCGGTGATCCGCAGGACGGGCCGGCGCGCGGTGACCCGCCCCATCAGTCGGCCCCGGCCCGCTCGAGTCGCACGACGATCGCCTTGGAGACCGGGGTGTTCGACTTCTTCGCGACGTGGTCGAGGGGGACCAGCGGATTGGTCTCCGGGTAGTAGGCGGCCGCGTTGCCGCGCGGGGTGCGGTACGCGACGATCCGGAAGTCGCGGACGCGACGCTCCTGCACCGCGCCGTCGGCGGGCCACTCGGACACGATGTCGACGAGGTCGCCGTCGGCGAATCCGAGTTCGGCGATGTCGTCCGGGTGGACGAACACGACCTTGCGGCCGTTCTTCACGCCGCGGTAGCGGTCGTCGAGCCCGTAGATGGTGGTGTTGTACTGATCGTGGCTGCGCAGCGTCTGGAGCACGAGCCGGCCCGGGGGAGTGGGCACCCACACCAGGTCGTTGACGCTGAAATTGGCCTTGCCGGTGTGCGTGCGGAATTCGCGGTTGTCGCGGGGCGGGTGCGGCAACTGGAACCCGTCGCGCCGGCGGACCTTGGTGTTGTAGTCCTCGCAGCCGGGCACGACCCGCCCGATCGAGTCGCGGATCAGGTCGTAGTTGCCCTCGAACGCCGACCAGCGGACCGGATGGTCGGGGCCGAACAGCTCGCGGGCGAGCCGGCAGACGATCGCGACCTCGCTGCGCAGCTGGTCGCCGACCGGCTGCAACCGGCCCCGCGACAGGTGCACCATGGACATCGAATCCTCCACGGAAACCAGCTGTTTACCGCTCTCCTGGATGTCGAGGTCGGTGCGTCCGAGGGTGGGCAGGATCAGCGCTGTGCGCCCGTGCACGAGATGGCTGCGGTTGAGCTTGGTCGAGATCTGCACGGTCAGCTCGCAGCGGCGCAGCGCCTCCTCGGTGGCGTGGGTGTCGGGAGTCGCGGCGACGAAGTTGCCGCCCATCGCCATGAAGAAACTCGCCCGGCCGTCGCGCATCGCGCGGATGGCCTCGACGGTGTCGTACCCGTGCCTGCGCGGGCTGGTGATCCCGAACTCGAGGTCCAGCGCGGCGAGGAAGGACTCGGGCATCTTCTCCCAGATGCCCATCGTCCGGTCACCCTGCACGTTCGAATGCCCCCGCACCGGGCAGACCCCGGCCCCGGGCTTGCCGATCATCCCGCGCAGCAGCAGCAGGTTGACCGCCTCGGCGATGGTGGCGACGGCATGGGTGTGCTGAGTCAGGCCCATCGCCCAGCACGTCACGGTGCGTTGCGAGGTGGCCAGGTCCCGGGCGGTGGACCGCAGCTGCGCCTCGCTCAGCCCGGTGGCCTCGAGGACGGTGCCGAGGTCGACCGCGCGGACGTGCCGCTCGTAGTCGTCGAAGCCGGCGCAGTGGGCCTCGACGAAGGCCCGGTCGATCACGGTGCCGGGCGCGGCGTCCTCCGCCTCGAACAACAGCCTGCCGAGCCCCTGGAACAGCGCCATGTCGCCACCGAGGCGGATCTGCAGGAACTCGTCGGCGATGTCCGTGCCGTGGCCGAGCACGCCGTCGACGCGCTGCGGGTCCTTGAACCGGAGCAGCCCCGCCTCGGGGAGCGGGTTGATCGCGATGATCCTGGCCCCGTTCTCCTTGGCCTTCACCAGGGTGGAGAGCATGCGCGGATGGTTGGTGCCCGGGTTCTGACCGGCGACGAGGATGAGGTCCGCGTGCTCGAGGTCCGGCACCGACACCGAGCCCTTGCCGATTCCGATGGTCTCGACGAGTGCGCTGCCGGAGGACTCGTGGCACATGTTGGAGCAGTCCGGCATGTTGTTGGTGCCGTAGCTGCGGATCAGCAGCTGGTAGAGGAACGCGGCCTCGTTGCTGGTGCGGCCCGACGTGTAGAAGACGGCGTGGTCCGGGGTGGGGAGCGCACGCAGGTGGTCGGCGATCAGCCGGTACGCGTCGTCCCAGTCGATGGGGGTGTAGTGGGTCGCGCCGGGGCGGAGCACCATCGGATGGGTCAGCCGGCCCTGCTGCCCGAGCCAGTAGCCGGTCTTCTCCGACAGTTCCGCGACGGAGTGACGGGCGAAGAACTCGGGCGTGACCGTCCGCAGGGTGGCTTCCTCGGCGACGGCCTTGGCGCCGTTCTCGCAGAACTCCGCGGGCTTGCGGTGACCGGGCGTCTCGGGCCAGGCGCACCCCGGGCAGTCGAATCCGTGCCGCTGGTTGAGCCGCGGCAGCGTGGCCGCCGTGCGGGCCACGCCCATCTGCTCGTAGGCGCGTTTCAGCGACACCAGGACCGCCGGGACACCGGCGGCGTGGTCCTTGGGTCCGGTGACCTCGAGGTCGGATTCCACGATGTCGTGCAGCGGACCGTGTCGAGTCATGTGTCCATCCTCACCCGCGAGCGATGCGCATACCAGTTCGAACGCTACCGGTCGCCCCCGAGCGAGCGCTCGGCGGTGGGCAGTGCCGGGGGTGAGCCGCCGTTACACGAAGTTCACCGGCGGCTCCCACGCAGATTACACACTGGGTTCACTCTCAGGTGACGGTGATTAACAACATAAGACAGTCACCGCGACACGTACGAGGGGCGATCCCTCGGGACTGAACAAGGTGGACACCTATGGAAGAGGCAATCGCTGCCGCCGACACCGCCTGGATCCTCGCGGCCTTCACGGCGGTCTCGCTGATGGTTCCCGGGCTGGCGCTGTTCTACGGCGGCATGGTGAGCGTCCGCAGCACGCTCAACATGATCATGATGACGTTCGCAGGCTTCGCGCTCGTCGGAGTTCTGTGGGTTCTGTTCGGCTACTCGGCGGTGCTCGGAAACTCGCTCGGCGGTGCCGGACTGCTCGGCAACCCCCTCGAGTATCTCGGGCTCGGCCAGCTGCTCGAGGCGCCGGCCGAACCGGGACTCCCGCCGGCGCTGATAGCCGGATTCCAGCTCTTGTTCGCGGGCATCACGGTCGCCCTCGTGTGCGGCGCCCTTGCCGACCGCATGAAGTTCTCGGCCTGGATGGTGTTCGCCGGGCTGTGGGCCGTGCTGGTGTACTTCCCCGTCGCGCACTGGGTCTTCGCGTTCGACTCCGAGGACGGGTCCGTCGTCGGCGGCTGGATCGCCAACACCCTCGGCGCGGTCGACTTCGCCGGCGGCACCGCCGTCCACATCAACGCCGGCATCGCGGCCCTCGCGGTCATCATCGTCCTGGGCAAGCGGCGCTCGTTCCTGAATCCGCCCCGCCCGCACAGCCTTCCGCTGACCGTTCTCGGTGCCGGCATCCTGTTCTTCGGCTGGTTCGGGTTCAACGGCGGTTCCGCGCTCGCCGCGGACAACAACGCCTCGGTCGTCGTGCTCAACACCATCGCCGCGTCGTGCGCCGGCATCTGTGGCTGGCTGATCGTCGAGAAGCTGCGGGAGGGGCACGCCACGACCCTCGGCGCCGCGTCCGGCCTCATCGCCGCGCTCGTCGCGATCACCCCGGCCTGCGGTGCCGTCTCGCCGATCGGCGCACTGGTCGTCGGCGCCCTGGCCGGCGCGCTGTGCTGCTTCGCGATCTCGCTGAAGTTCCGGCTGGGCTACGACGACGCTCTCGACGTCGTCGGCATCCACCTCGTCGGTGGCGTCCTCGGCACGCTGCTCATCGGTTTCCTGGCGGTGCCGGAGGCTCCCAGCGGCGCGGCCGGGCTGTTCTACGGCGGCGGAATCGGCCTGCTCGGCACCCAGACCGTCGCGGTGCTCGCGGTGCTGGCCTACTCCTTCGTCGTCACCTGGATCATCGCCAAGGGTCTCGACCTGGCGATGGGCCTGCGCGTCGATCCGGAGGCCGAGTACGAGGGTCTCGACGTCGTCGTGCACGGCGAGACCGCCTACGTGCTCGACGCGGTGGGCTTCACCGGCACGTCCCGTACGGAGGCGGCGTCGGTCGCCGAGGCGGCGACGGCACTCACGTCGAAGGCGGCAGCCGAGAAGCTGTGACCGAGGACCGACTACGGGTGAGGCCCCCGCTACGGCGGGGGCCTCGTTCGTCGTCGAGCGGGAGATGCTCGCGACGAGGGGGCGGTTACCGGTGCCTGCACCCGCGATTCACCGCGGCGGTCTCCCGCTCGACGCGGAAACCCCCCGCTCGTGGTGGAGGGCAGGATCAGTCCTGGTGTTTGTCCGGGTACGCGGTGACCGCAAGGAACCGGATGGGCAGGGTGACGAGCTCGTTCGGCCCGTGGATGCCCTCGCCGTCGAGCAGCAGGGCGTCGCCGGGCTGGAGCCGGTACTCGGATTCGCCGTGCCCGTAGACCATTTCGCCCTCGAGCATGTAGAGCAGCTCGGTCCCCGGATGCTGGAACAGCGGGAAGACCTCGCTCGCGTCGGTGAGCGTCACCAGCACGGGCTCGAGCCGCTTGTGCTGGCCCCGCAGCGTGCCGAGCAACTCGTAGTGGTGCCCGACGCGGGTGCCGCGGCCGACGATCTCCGCGCCCTGGCCGGCCTTGACGAACACTGCCTCGCGTTGCGCGTCGGCGCCCCGGAACAGCGACGTCACCGGTACGTCGAGACCTGCGGCCAGGCGGGCGAGGGTCGAGAGGCTGCACGAGGTCTGGGCGTTCTCGATCTTCGACAGCATCGCCTTGGAGATGCCCACCTTCGCGGCCATGTCGCCCACGGAGAGCCCGCTGGCGATCCGCAGCTTGCGGACCTCCCGTGCGATGGCGCGTTCCAGGTCCACCCCGGTCGGGGTGTCCCGCGGGACCTCCCGGCCCGGCGCGTCGTGCAGTACGGGGCGCTCGGGGCTGCTCATGTCCTCACTGTACGTGCTGTTTCCCGACAGTGGACGATCGTGCGAGGGGTGGGCACACGGAACGAGCGAATGTGCCTTACCGTCGGACAGGCCGACAGTAAGGCACATTCGCTCGGTGGAAAGCGGGCAGCGGCTCAGAAGCCCTGGCCGGGAACCCAGTTGGTGCCGGCCAGTGGCACCCGCGCCATGGCGGCCGACTCGATGGTCAGGGCCACGAGGTCCTGCGGCTCGAGGTTGCGCAGGTGCGACTTGCCGCAGGCGCGCGCGATGGTCTGGGCCTCCATGGTGAGCACGCGCAGGTAGTTGGCGAGGCGGCGGCCGCCCTCGACCGGATCGAACCGGGCCTGCAGGTCGGGATCCTGCGTGGTGATGCCGGCGGGGTCCTTGCCGTCCTGGAAGTCGTCGTAGAACCCGGCGGCCGAGCCGAGCTTCTCGTACTCCGCCTGGTACCGGGGGTTGTTGTCGCCCAACGCGATCAGCGCCGCGGTGCCGATGGCGACGGCGTCCGCGCCGAGGGCCATGGCCTTGGCGACGTCGGCGCCGGACCGGATGCCGCCGGAGACGACGAGCTGCACGCCACCGGCGGTGCGGTGCATCCCCATCTCCTGCAACGCCTGCACGGCCTGCGGGATCGCGGCGAGCGTGGGAATGCCGACGTGCTCGATGAACACGTCCTGCGTGGCGGCCGTGCCACCCTGCATGCCGTCGACCACGACGACGTCGGCACCGGCCTTCACGGCGAGCTTGACGTCGTAGTAGGTGCGGGTCGCGCCGACCTTGACGTAGATCGGCTTCTCCCACCCGGTGATCTCGCGCAGCTCGATGATCTTGACGGCGAGGTCGTCCGGGCCGGTCCAGTCGGGGTGCCGGCACGCGCTGCGCTGGTCGATACCGACGGGCAGGGTGCGCATTCCGGCGACGCGCTCGGTGATCTTCTGCCCGAGCAGCATGCCGCCGCCGCCGGGCTTGGCGCCCTGGCCGAGGACGACCTCGATTGCGTCGGCCTTGCGCAGGTCGTCGGGGTTCATTCCGTAGCGCGACGGCAGGTACTGGTAGACGAGGTGCTTGGACTGACCGCGTTCCTCCGGCGTCATGCCGCCGTCGCCGGTGGTGGTGGAGGTGCCGACCTCGCTCGCGCCGCGCCCGAGAGCCTCCTTCGCCCGCCCGGACAGCGCCCCGAAGCTCATGCCGGCGATGGTGACCGGGATGTCGAGGTGCAGCGGGTACTTCGCGTGCCGATCGCCGAGGACCACGTCGGTCTCGCACTTCTCGCGGTAACCCTCGAGCGGGTATCGCGACATCGACGCGCCGAGGAACAGCAGGTCGTCGAAGTGCGGAAGCTTGCGCTTGGCGCCCCATCCGCGGATGTCGTAGATGCCGGTCTCGGCGGCACGCTGGATCTCGTGGATGACGTTGCGGTCGAAGGTGGCCGACTCACGAAGTCCGGGCTGGAAGGTCATGGGAGTCTCCTGGGATGCGGTGCGGGCGGTGCGATCAGTACGCCGAGGCGTTGTCGACGTGGAAGTGGTAGAGCCCGCGGGCGGAGCCGTAGCGGGTGAACTCGGCGGGGTCGGCGTCGAAGCCGGCCGCCCGGAGGAGTTCGCGCAGTTCCTCGAGGTGCTCGGGCCGCATCTCCTTCTTGACGCAGTCCGCACCGAGGGAGGCGACGGTGCCGCGTACGTAGATGCGCGTCTCGTACAACGAATCTCCGAGGGCCTCGCCGGCGTCGCCGAGGACGACGAGCCGTCCGGCCTGTCCCATGAAGGCGCTCATGTGGCCGATGCTGCCGCCGACGACGATGTCGACGCCCTTCATGGAGATGCCGCAGCGGGCGGCGGCGTTGCCCTCGATCACCAGCAGCCCGCCGTGGGCCGTGGCGCCGGCGGACTGGGAGGCGTCCCCGGTGACACGCACGGTGCCCGACATCATGTTCTCGGCGACCCCGACCCCGGCGTTGCCCGCGACGGTGACGGTCGCATGCTTGTTCATCCCGGCGGCGTAGTAGCCGACGTGGCCTTCGATGCGCACGTCGATCGGCCGGTCGAGCCCACACGCGAGGGCGTGCTTGCCCTGGGGATTGGTCACGGTCACCGCGGCCGGGGCCTCGGTGGCCTGCAGTGCGGCGTTCAGTTCGCGCGTGGTGGTGACGTCCAGGTCGTACGTCGTGGTGGCGGGGAGCGTGTCGGTGGGCAGTGTCTCGGTGCGCAGTGTCTCGGTGGTCATGGTCGTCTCCGGCGTCGAAGAGATGGGGGAAGCGTCGGTGCTGGTCAGCGGTGCCATACGTAGACCCGCTCCGGCTCGGGTTCGAAGAGGTGGGCGTCCGCGATGCCGGGTAGGCCGGCGAGAGCCCGGAACTCGGAGGCCATCGCGACGTACGCGTCGGTCTCGGCGACGATCGCCGGCTTGCAGGCGATCGGATCGCGCACGACGGCGAACGAGTCGGACGTCGACACGAGCAGGGTGTAGAACCCGTCGAAGCGCTCCCCGAGCAGGCGCAGGGCCTTCTCCAGGTCGGCGCCCTCCGCGAGGTGCTTGGCGACGAACCGTGCCCCGACCTCGGTGTCGTTCTCGCTGTCGAATGCCACACCCTCGGCCTCGAGCTCCCGCTTGACCGACAGGTGGTTGGAGAACGAGCCGTTGTGCACCAGGCACTGGTCCGGGCCGACGGCGAACGGATGCGACCCGGCGGCGGTGACGGCCGATTCGGTGGCCATGCGGGTGTGGCCGACGCCCTGCCAGCCGGAGGCGGCCGGGATCCCGAAGCGCTCGGCCAGCGCCACCGGATCGCCCATGCTCTTCAGGACGGTCACGTCGTCGCCGAAGCCGATGATCGTTGCGCCGGGATCGACGGCGCGGACGGTGTCGGCGAGCAACTGCGCCGGGACCGGCGCGTGGAGCACCGTGGTGGGGGCCAGGTCGATCGCGGTCACGGTCACGCCGAGTGCGGCACCGGCGGTGGCGGCGACGTCCGGGGCGGCGCCGAGCAGGGACACCGACGCGTGGCCGGCGGGGGAGAAGGTGGGGTCGCCGTAGAGGGCGACTCCGGCCGAATCCGGTCCCCGGTCGACCATCTGGCCGAGCATGCCGGTCAGCAGGCCACCCAGCCGGGGGGCGAGGGAGGCGTCACGCAGGTGAAGCCCGACGATTCCGCACATGGGTCGTCTCTCCTTTACAGGTCGTCGTTCGCGGTGGCCCGTTCGGACCGAACGGGTCAGAAGGCGGTCAGGTAGCTGTCGATCTCCCACGAGGTCACGGTGTTGTGCCAGTGGAAGAACTCCTCCCGCTTGAGGGAGGCGAAGTACTCGGCGACGCCCGGGCCGGCGGCGTCGAGGGCGCCGGTGACGACGGGGTCGGCGGTGAGCGCGTCCATCGCGTGCAGCAGGGTCATCGGCAGCGTCTCCGAGTTCGGGGTGCCGCCGGGTGCGCCGGGATCGAGCTTGCGGTCGATGCCGTCGAGGCCCGCCGCGACGGTCGCGGCGGCAGCGAGGTAGGGGTTGGCCGAGCCGTCCCCGCCGCGCAGCTCGACGCGGTTGCCGTCCGGAACGCGCAGGTAGTGGGTGCGGTCGTTGCCGCCGTACGTGGCGTGCCGCGGCGACCACGTCGCGCCGGAGCTGGTCGCGGTGGCGCCGGTCCGCTTGTAGGAGTTGACGGTCGGGGCGATCACGCCCTGCAGGGCGCAGGCATGGTCGAGGATGCCGGCGATGAACGCGTAGGCGGTCTCGGACAGGCCGAGACCGCGCGGGTCGTCGGCGTCGGGGAAGGCGGAGCCGTCCTCCCGCCACAGCGACAGGTGCATGTGCATGCCCGAGCCGGTGCGGTCGGCGAACGGCTTGGGCATGAACGTCGCGGTCATGCCGCGCTGCTCGGCGAGCACCGAGATCAGGTAGCGCAGGGTGACGACGCGGTCGGCGGTGGTCATCGCGTCGGCGTACTGGAAGTTCTGCTCGAACTGCCCGTTGCCGTCCTCGTGGTCGTTGGCGTAGTTGCCCCAGCCGAGGGAGTTCATCGCCGCGGAGATCGAGGTCAGGTGCTCGTACATGCGGGTGACGTCGCGGGCGTCGTAGCAGGGCTGCCGGGAGGTGTCGAGCACGTCGGCGGTGCGCAGCGTCCCGTCCTCGTCGCGCTGGACGAGGAAGTACTCGATCTCCGCGCCGACCTTGACGGACAGGCCCCGTTCGGCCGCCTTGCCGAGGACCTCCTTCAGGATCACCCGCGGGGCGTAGGGCCAGGGCTCGCCCTCGACGTGGGGATCGCAGTGCACCAGCGCAAGGCCCGGGCGCACGAACGGGATCGGCGTGAAGGAGGTGGGATCCGGGATGGCGACGAGGTCGGGATCCTTGGGGACCTGACCCATGGCTCCGGCGGCGTAGCCCGCGAAGCCGACCCCGTCGGACTGCAGCTCGTCGACCGCCTCGACCGGGACGAGCTTGGCGCAGGGCTTGCCGGCGAGGTTGGTGAACACCGCGAGGATGAAGCGGGTGTCGGTGGCGCGGGCGAGTGCGGCGAGATCGGCGGAGCCGGCGGCATCGGCGGGGGCGTCCGTGGAGGGCAGACGCATCACGGGGAGGTCGGTGGCTTCGAGCGTCATGGGGACTCCTGGGGTTCGGCTGCGAAGTTTCATAAGGTGAATCGCTGTCGAATGCAATGAAACATAGCATGCATGACGGGCGTGTTACGCGGTCGTGAGTTTGTGGTGACGGTCCCGCTCGGCCCGCGCCTCCCGGCGGAGAAACGAATGTTCCTGACGCTGAGAGGATTCGGTTACACGCGTTAACGCGTCGGCAACCGTCGGAGCGTTTCATCTCATTACTGTCTGTTTCACGTCAGCGATCGACGTTCCGTCCTCCCCGCCCACGCCGGTTCAGCCGGCCTCGTTCCTAGGAGCACCCATGGCAGAGACCACCACGGTTCCCGCATTCCGCGTCACCGCCGACTTCTGGAAGAACCTGCCCCAGATGTCCACCGAGGAATTCCCGGGCACCGAGGGCTTCATCGACGACGTCTATCCCAACCCCGAGGGGTCGGAGATGGCCGCGGGCTACTTCAAGCTCGAGCACACCGACGCCCCGCTGGACTACCTGTACGAGTACGACGAGATGAAGGTCGTCCTCGAAGGGGAGTTCCGCCTGGAGAACCTGGACACCGGCCAGGTCGAGATCGCCCGCGCCAAGGACGCGATCTTCTTCCCCAAGGGCTCGCGGATCCGCTTCACCACCCCCGACGGCGCCCTGGCCTTCTACGTCGGCCAGCGCACGTTCGCGCCGTAAGGACCCGGCCATGAGCGTCTGTATGGAGACGACCAGCGTGCCGCGCTGGGGCGAGGAGCGGACCGTGGCCGACGGCGGCAGGACGGTCACCGTCCTGTCGTTCGGCGACGCCGCCACCGACCACGCCCGCCGCCTGGTGACCTCCTTCGAAGGCCGGCGAGTGAGCTGGCTACGGGCGCCCGCCACCTGGGGCGACGCGGCCGCGGAGGTGCTGCAGCGCCAGCTCTCCGCGGCCCGCGTCGGCTGGCGGCTCGTGCTGGTGGGCGACGAGGCCGCCGTCCTCGCCGCCCGGGCCGTGGCCGTCGCCGCGGGGGCGCTCGACGAGGAGATCCTGCCCGAGGTGCTGACCACGGACACGCGCACGGTGTACTGCGCCCACTGCCGACACACCCACGACGCCACCGCCGCGATCGGGCAGACCAGCACGTGCCCCGCGTGCTCGGCGGAACTCGTCGTGTACCACCACGTTTCGCGCCACCACGGCGCATATCTCGGCTACCAGCTCGACGCGGAGGAAAGCTGATGACCCTCGTATCCGACGCCGGAGCGGCCGTCCGGCGCAGCGACGCGACCCTGACCCTCACCGTCGCCGAGGTGGCCACCGTCGCCACCGGAGTGCGGCACGTGCGGTTCGTCGACCCCACAGGTGCGCCGCTGCCGTCGTTCACCCCGGGCAGTCACGTCGTGCTCTCGTGCGGCTTCCACGACGACGGCCGGCCCCGCCGCAACTCCTACTCCCTGACCGGTCCGGAGCTCGAGCCGCAGAGCTATTCGATCTCCGTGCGGCTCGACGAGACCGGCCGGGGCGGCTCCCGCTGGATCCACGCCCTCGAGGTCGGGGACGTCGTGGAGGTCAGCAGGCCCCGAAGTGCCTTCGCGCCGATCCTCACCGCGCGTCACCACATGCTCGTGGCCGGCGGTATCGGCGTCACACCGATCCTCTCGCACGCCCGCGCCGCCGCTCAGTGGGGCCGCTCCTTCGAGGTCCACTACACCTTCCGCGAGGGCGACGGCCCGCACCTCGGCGAGTTGCGCGAACTGTGCGGCGACCGCCTGCACACCTACCACACCCCCGAGGAGTTCTGGGCCGCACTCGGCCCGGCCCTGCTCGATCAGCCGCTCGGCACCCACCTGTACGTGTGCGGGCCCTCCGGTCTCATCGACGAACTCACCCGTCGCGCCCGTGGCGCGGGCTGGCCGGACGCCCGCATCCACTACGAGCACTTCGGTGTCGGCGACCTCGAGCCCGGAACCCCGTTCACCGCGCATCTGCGCCGCACCGGGGTCGACATCGCCGTGAACTCCGGCGTGAGCCTGCTCGAAGCGCTCGAGGCGCGCGGGGTACCGGTGCCCAATCTGTGCCGGCAGGGGGTGTGCGGCGAATGCCGGATCCCGGTGGCGGACGGCGCGATCGAGCACCGCGACCTGTACCTGACCGACGCGGAGAAGCACGCCGGCGACTGCATGATGCCGTGCGTCTCCCGCGCCGGCGGCGAGCGATTGGAGCTGGACCTGTGACTGCCGCAACCGAATTCGAGGTGCTCCCGGAACGCGTCGCGCGGTTCCCGTTCCCCTTCCCTCGGGACACCTACCGGTACAGCACCAACGTCGAGCCGGCCGGGACCCGCGCGGCCACGGCGGCCGGCGGCTGGGGTGAGCACCCGGTCGACATGGACGGCTTCCTCCTCGACGAACTCGCCGAACGACGGCGCGTGCTCGACGCCGACCCGAGCCGCTTCCAGGCGCTCGGGCACATGGAGGTCGCGCAGTGGGACGCGATGCTCACCCTCATGAAGATGCTGGCCGAGGCGTACCCGCAGACGTTCGCGCTCGACCGCGACGGAACCGTCTGGCGGTGGAGCAACCTCGCCCTCGACCTCGAGCAGGCGTTCGTCTACGGGCAGTCCGCCACCCTGCCCGAGCCGCCGCTGCTGTACATCGGCCGGCAGATCCAGGAGGACGTCGTGCTGCTCGACCAGCGCGACGGCGCCCTGTGGGGTGACGCGGGCCTGGTGACGTTCGCGGCGGACTGGTCGCTGCGCTTCGACGTCGGGATGAGCTTCCTGCAGATCCACGGTCCCGTGCCGCGCATCCACACCGAAGGGGTGATCACCCGCGCCCAGTCCTTCCTCATGGGACTGCACGCCGGGCAACGGTATCGGCGCACCAACTGGACCCTCACCGTGGACCGCCGGCTCGACACGGCCACCGAGACGTATCCCGAATGGGGACGCGATCGGCGCCTGCTCGCCGAGGGCCCGCTCGAGGACGTCGGCCGTCGCCTGCACCTGCGGGTCGAGGTGCAGCACCTGATCCGGCTCGGCGCGTCCGGCGCGATCATGTTCCTCATCCGCACCTACCTGCTGCCCTTCGAGGAGATCGCGCTGGTGCCGGAATGGGCCGACCGGCTCTACCGGGTGCTCGAGGAACTGCCCGAGGACATGGCCGACTACAAGGGCATCACGCGCACCCGCGAACCCGGTCTGAAGTGGTTGCGCGAATTCGGAGGTGTGCGGCCGTGAAGAACTCGGGATTCGTCACCGGTGCGGTGCCCCCGATCGATCCGGGCGGGCGCATCCACCTGCTGTTCAGCCTCGGCGACTGCGCCGACGCGCGGGCCGCGGTGACGGCCTGGGCGGCGCAGGCACTCGCCCTCGGCCGCGTCGCGACCACGGTGCCGAACGCGGGCGCGGACGAGGTGTCGCGGCTCGTCCGTGAGGCCCGCGCGGGTGCCCGCGTGCTGATCGCCGGCCCGCGGCGTGAGGCGATGGCCGCGACGGCTGCGGCGCGCACCGCCGGCGTGCTGCCGTGCGAGATGACCACCTACGTCACCGCCGCCGACGGAGTGTCGCTGTTCTGTCCGCACTGCGCCGCCACCCAGTCCGTCGACGCCGCTCCCGGGGCGGTCGTCGCCTGCGGTTCGTGCGGCCTGGACCTCGAGATCCGTCCTCATCTGTCGGGACATCACGGCACCTATCTCGGCGCCGTGGCCTGACCCGCCATCCGGAAAGGAACCTTCGTGACCACCTCCGTCGCCAGCGACCTGTCCTGCCTGCCGTGGCCTTTCCCCGAGGGCGACAGCACGTTCCGTTACGCCGTGAACGTCGAACCGGCGCCGCGCCGCACCGAGACCGCCGCCGGGGCCTGGGGCGAGCACATCGTCGACCTGGGCAAGAGCCACGACGAGTACGTCGAGATGATGCGGTTGCGCCGCTCGATCGTCGAGGCCGACCCCGGGCGCGTGCAGATGCTGCCGCACATGACGCCGGCGTGCTGGGACCTGATGCTCTACTACATGCGCGACATGGCGGCCTCGTTTCCCGACGTCATGCACCTCGACGTCGAGAACGGCGGGTACCGCTGGCGCAACGACCTTCTCGGAATCGATCAATGGTTCGTGCCCGGTGATTCGGGCACCCTGCCGGAACATCCGCTGGTGTTCATCGGGTGTCAGCTGCCCGACGACGTGCTGCTGGTGACCGAGCGCGACGGGCACCTGTGGTTCGACGCGGCGCTGGTCACGTCGTCCGCCGACTGGTCCGTCAAGTTCGACATCGGCATGAGCCTGCACGAGATCCACCGGCCCGTTCCCGGCCTGACCCCGAACGGGGTGACCGACCGCGCCGAGCAGTTCATGCGGCGCCTCACCACCGAGCGGCCGTACCGGCGGGTGAACTGGACCTTCTCCGCGGTCGGCTCGCGGCGCCGGGACACCAGCCTCGAGACGATGCCCGAGTGGATGGACGACATGCCGAGCCTGATCGCCGAACGCGACTGGGGCCGCATCCAGCTGCGCATCGAACTCGAGCACCTGATCCGCCTGCCGATGACGGGGGCGCTGGTGTTCAACATCCGCACCTACATGGCACCGCTCGAGGAGATCGCGCAGGTCCCGGCATGGGCGGAGCAACTCGCCGACATCGTCGAGGAACTGCCCGCCGAGATCGCCGCGTACAAGGGCATCGACTCCTACCGCATGCCGGCGATGGCCTGGCTGCGCGAGCGGACGCGCGCCCGGGCCGCGTAGTGGCGCACCGGATTCACCGGCGGCCGGTACGGTGACGGAGGGAGGGTCTCCGGCGAGGGGAGAGGCGAGCGTGCGAGCGTGGAGCGGACCGGTCGACGGCGGCATCGCCGTCCTGGGAGCGGGCCTGAGCGGACTGTCGCTCGCGGCCCGTCTCGCCGTCGTCCCGGCGCGACCCGGTCCGGTGGTGCTCGTCGACGACGGCGCCCGCGACATCCGTGACGCCGGCTGGGCGTTCTGGTCCCGCCGGTCCGGGCTGCTCGACGCGGCCGTCTCCGCGCGGTTCGCCCGGATCCGGGTCCATGCGGGCGGACGGGCCCGCACGCTCGGCCTCGGCCGATACCGGTACTGCGCCGTCCGCGGAGCCGACCTGGCGACGGTGGTCGGCGAGGTCACGGACGGGGTCGACGACATCGGGCTCCGCACCGGCCGGGTGACGCAGGTGCACGACGGGGCCCGCCCGCGCGTCGCCCTGTCCGACGGCACGGAGCTGCACCCCGAGTGGGTCTTCGACGGCCGGGGCCCCGCCGCCGACGACCCGGGGACGAGCCCCGATGCGTGGCTGGACTTCCGCGGGTGGCGGATCCGCACCGAAGCTCCCCTGTTCGATCCCGACGTCCCCACCCTGTTCGACTTCCGCACCGATCAGCGCCGGGCGGCGTCCTTCGTGTACGTGCTGCCCACCGATACCCGGCACGCCCTCGTCGAGCACACGAGTTTCGCGCACCCCGACGGCGGGCCCGTCGGCACCGCCGCCCACGACGAGGCGCTCCGGGAGTACCTGGCGGCCGTGCTCGGCGCGGACGAGGACACCTACGTCGTGGAGGCGGAGGAGTCCGCGCGGCTGCCGTTGGCGTCGCGGCCGCCCGCGCGGCGCAGCGGCAACATCGTGCGCATCGGCGCCGCGGGCGGAATGCTCAAGGGCAGCAGCGGATATGCGTACCAGCGGATCCAGCGCGACAGTGAGGCGATCGCGCAGTCGCTCGCCCGGCACGGGCATCCCTTCGACGTGCGGCCTGCTCCGTCCCGGTTCGCCCGGTACGACCAGGGGCTGCTGCGGGCCGTCGTCGAGCGGCCCGCGGTGCTCGAGCGCGCCTTCGCGGGCCTGTTCGACCGCTCCTCCGCGGAGCCGATCCTGCGGTTCCTCGACGAGGAGTCGACGTGGCGCGACGAGGCGGCGCTGTTCGCGTCGCTGCCCGCGGCCCCGCTGCTCAGGGCGATGGCCGGTCGCTGACCGTCCCCGGTGGTACCGCGCGACCGGCCGCGGGTGCGGCCTCGGCCCGGGGCGATCGCCATGACGAGGCCGATGCCCGCGTCGCGACGAGGACCCCGAGGAACCCGGCGATCTTGTTCCGGGGGCCGCGGGCGACCCGGTCGGGCCCGGCTCGTTCGATGGGCGAGGTACCGCGCTTCGCCCTAGGGCTGGGCACGTGTCGGACCCGGTGGGGGCAGCGCTGCTGGTGGTGGCCGGCCTGATCACCGCCCGACGGGTGCGCGGCGCGCGCAAGGCGTCGCTGCTCGGTTTCGTGGTCCCGGGCGAGTACCTCGACGCGGACCGCGCCTCGAGTGTGGTTCTGGTCACCGCGGCGGCGGTGATGGTGGCCGCGACGGTCGCCCTCGCGCGGGGCGACGCGGCCGCGTCGTCCCCCGACCAGGCGGTATGTCCTCCGGGGGAACAGTCCGGCCGGCGTCGGCGCTCACGCTCTCGCGGACCTTCGACAAATCTCACTCTTTGTTGGCATGAATTTCGGTGGCGCGGGGTACTCCCCGGTCCATGAGATCGACGAACCGAGAATCGGCCCTTCGGGGCGGTCCCGGCGCGTGGATCGAAGTGAGCGAAAGGTCGCAGACTTTCGTCCGGTCCGCTCGCACTGCGTGCGAGCCTGCTGTCAAGGAGAGCCCCGTGCCATTGTCACCTCACCCGCTCCGGCCGACCGTCGATGTCTGGAACTGGCAGATGCAGGGCTTGTGCCGCGGCGTCGACTCGTCGGTGTTCTTCTCGCCCGACGGCGAACGGGGCCGAGCGCGGTACCAGCGAGAGTCGAAGGCCAAGGAGATGTGCCATCGGTGCCCGGTCATCGAGCAGTGCCGCGAGCACGCGCTCACCATGGGCGAACCCTACGGGGTGTGGGGCGGGATGTCGGTCTCCGAGCGGGAGAAGTACGTGCAGTCCCGGAGACGGAAGATCGCAAGCTGAGCCGGATTTCGCCCGGCACCGACCCCCCGGTCGGTGCCGGGTTCACGTCTCCGGATCCCCTGACGGCTCCGGGACGCCGCCGGCGCCGGGGTCGGCCCGGCCGTGGAGTCCGACCAGGCTCAGCACGTGGTGGGCGGTGCTGCCGGGTGGCGCCACCAACGTGACGGTGGTGTGCTGCTTGGCCGCACGGTCCCGGGCCGTCGAGAGCAACGAGACCCCGGCGGAGCCGAGGCTGGTGACTTCGCTCAGATCCACTGTCACCGACAGTGTTCCGCTGCGGGATACGGCATCGAGGCACCCCTTGAGGATGGGCGCGGTGTCGATGTCGATGTCCCCCCGCACCGCGAGACGACCGGGTTCGGTTTCGGCGACGGCGAATTCGGGCGAGACCTCGGGACGGCCGACGATCGCGCCTTCCGTGAACTCGGTGACGACGCGGGCACTGCGGGTGAGCCGGAACGTGACCGTCGCGGTCGTGCCCGTGTCGTCGCTGTCGACGACGAGGTCGTCGGCGAAGATCCGGACCATCGTGAGCCCGCGGCCACGGCTGTTCGGTAACCGATGTGGCTCCGGGGTTTTCGCGGGGGTCTTCCAGCGGCCCCGGTCCCGCACGCGGACCCGCAGGCAGCCGTCGCCGTCGAGCGTTCCGTCGACGTCGACCGGGGCATGCTCGGCGTCGGTGCCGGAATAGGCGTGCTCGACGACGTTGGACACGAGTTCGGAGACCGCGTGCTCGACGGCCACAGTTCCGGCATGGTCGGCACCGATGCGCACGAGCCATCGCCGCAACGACGTCCGTGCCGACTTCGGCGCCTCCCGGTCGGCGTGGAGCCGAAGCCGCAGGGGATCCGGCATGGCCGTGCGCTGAGCGGCGACGATGGTCACGTCGTCGTTGTATCCGGTTTCCCGGAGCAGGAATTCGAGGATCTCCGCGCACACCCGATCCACCGTGCGGGCGCGCGTGTCCGGAATCGGGAACGACCGGCCGGCCACGCTCAGGGCCGCCCGCTCCGCGAGTTCGGCGGTGCTCGCCGGCGGGGGCCGGCCGGGGCGCTCGATCAGTCCGTCGGTGTAGAGCAGCACGACGTCGCCGGCGGCGAGGGCGTCGGTGGCGACGGGGAACGTCGAGCCGGTACCGATCGGCGTCGCGCCCGAGGGTGGGAGGTATCGGACCGCCCCGGCCGGGCTCGCCACCAGCGGCGGGGGGTGCCCGGCTGTGCAGTAGCGGACTCGGCCGGTGGCGGTGTCGAGGACGACGACACAGACCGTCGCGGTGCGGGCGCCGGGGACGTGCGCCGAGAAGGCGTCGAGGGTGGACAGGGCGGCGGCGACGTCTGCGCCCGCGAGGATCTGCTGGCGCAACACCGCACGGAGCTGCCCCATCACGGCGGCGGCCTCGATGCCGTGTCCGACGACGTCCCCGGTGATCAGTGCGAGTCTGCCGTCCGGCAGTGCGAGTGCGTCGAACCAGTCGCCGCCGGCGGCCGTGTCCTCGGCGGCGACCAGGTAGGCGGCCGCCACCTCGGCCCCCGGCACGACCGGGACGGACGGCGCCAGCAATGCCTGCTGTATCACCGTCACCGCGTCGCGGGCCTGCTCGTACTTCTCCGACATCAGCTGGGCCCGTGCCTCGGCGCCGCGCCGGGCCAGGACACTGTCGGTCACGTCGGAGGCGAAGAAGAGCAGTCCGGCGACACCGCGGTCGGGGTCGCGGCGGGGGGCGATGGTGAAGTCGAAGTAGCGCTCCCGGACCACGCCGCTACCGTCGGTATCGATCTGCAGGCGCCACTCCTTGGCGGTCTCGGCGACGCCGGTCGCCGCCACCCGGTCGAGCAGCTCGAAGAACTGCTGGCCCTCGAGTTCCGGTACGACCTCGCGCACAGGCCGGCCGAGGAGGTCGTCCCGCCCGAGCAGCGCCCGGTAGGCGGCGTTGGTCGCGACGTACACGTGATCGGGTCCCTGCCACGCGCCGAGGGCGAACGGCAGTGCCTCGAATACGCGGAGAACCGTGTCCGGCTCTCCCGTGGCCGAGAACAGGTCCTCGCCTTCCGGCATGACGTGTACCTTCTCCGGTTCCGCGGTGAAGCGTCACCTTCAGTTCTATACCCCGCCGGGGCTTCGGTACAGCGGCGTGCCGGCCGGCCCGGTTCGTCAGCGCATCTCTCCGGCTCCGACGTACGGATTGAGGCTGGCGAGCGGTTTGCCCTCGGCGAAACGGGAGTAGCGGAAGTCGGCGCCGTCGACGGCGGCGTCGCTGCTGATGCCGTCGAGCAGGAGGTCGGCGGCGAGACGGCCCACGGCCGGGGAGATCTTGTAGCCGTGGCCGCTGAAGCCCACGAGCAGGAACAGCCCCGGGGCGGGGGACGGCCCGATGATCGGGTTGTAGTCGGGGGTGGTGTCGTAGCACCCCGCGTACGACGAGGCGAGCCGCGGATCGGGCATGGCCGGCAGCAGCCGGTCGAGCTTCGCGATGGCGGTTTCCACGAACGGGTCGTCGGCGCGATTGACGTAGTCGTCCGGGTCCGCCCATTCCGGGGTGGAGTGGTCGCTGTTGCCCACCAGCAGGTCCCCGTTGGGCTCGCGCCGGATGTACTGCAGGTTCACCAGGTCGGAGAAGGTGGGGATGTCCGGGGTGGGTTCGCCCTGGTCGACCAGCAGGAGTTGTTCCCGCTGGGCCCGGATCGGGATGTCCACCCCGGCGGTCGCGCCGAGCGCCGGCGACCACACGCCGGTCGCGAGCACGACGGTGCCCGCGTGGATCTCGGAGCCGTCCGCGAGGCGCACGCCGTAGACCTCGCCGCCGTCGCGCTGCAGGAGCGAGGTGACGGTGGTGCTCTGGCGCACTCGCACGCCGAGGGCGCGGGCGCGGGTGCCGTAGGCCATTCCGGTCATGTAGGCGTCGCCGTGGCCGCCGAGGGGTTCGTACGCGAAGGCCGCGAAGGGATCGAGGGCGATTCCGGGCAGCAGCCGGCGGACCTCGTCGGCGTCGATCGTCTCGACGGGCACACCGAGGGAGCGGTGCATCTCGACGTTGGCGGCGAGCGGGGCGGTGTTGTCGGGCCCGACGCCGACGACGTATCCGGTCTGCCGGAAGCCGGTGTCGGTGCCGAAGATCTGCTCGGCCTCGGAGAAGACCTGCACGCCGTGCCAGGCCATCGCCGCCAGCGACGGAACGCCGTAATGGCAGCGGGCGATGCCGCTCGACTTGCCGGTCATGCCGGAACACAGGGTCCCGCGTTCCAGGACGAGAACGTCGGTTTCGCCGCGCTCGGCGAGGCACCAGGCCGCAGCCAGGCCCTCGAGTCCGCCGCCGACGATGACGATGTTCGCGGTTTCGGTCATCGTGCTTCCTCACAACTCGCAACAGGGGGTGGTTTCGTACTGAGAAACAGTGTTGCACGAAATGAAACAGCTGTGCCCGCCCCCGTGTGACAACGACGTAAAACCTCTGGGCGGCAACGTTCCATTGCCGACGCCGGTAGCCTCGTCCGCATGACCCCCGCCGTCCGCCCGGTCACCAGACGGGACATTCCGGTCTTCGCCCGTACCCTCGCCGACGCGTTCTTCGACGATCCGGTGATGATGTGGATGTGGCCCGACGACGAGCGCCGGCGCCGAGGTCTGCCACGCATGTTCGCCGCGGAGGCGCGCCACCACCTGCTGGCGCACGGCGGACTCGAGATCGCCGAGGGTCCGGACGGTGCCACCGGGGGCGCGACCATGTGGGCGCCGCCGGGTCGATGGAAGGTCACCGGCTGGCGGTCGGTGCTGGTCACCGCGGGAATGATCCACGCGCTCGGCGCCCGCGCCCGCGTCGGCGCCGAGGTCGACGGCGCACTCGAGGATGCGCATCCGGCCGAGCCGCACTGGTACCTCTCCGCCATCGGGACTGGAAACGCCACGCGCGGAGGGGGATTCGGGAAGGCGCTGTTGCGGTCCCGGCTGGACCGCTGTGACGCCGAAGGCGTGCCCGCCTACCTCGAATCGAGCAAGGAGAAGAACATCTCCTACTACGAGCGGTTCGGCTTCCGGGTCACCGGCGAGATCGCCGTCCCGAACGGCGGCCCCACCCTGTGGAAGATGTGGCGCGAGCCCGTGCCGCGGTGACCCGGCGCGCGTCCCGCGGTGGCACTACGATGCCGTCCCCGCCCAGCGGCCACCGCTGAGGGGCGGCCGCTGCGCAGCCCCTGATCGGACGTGTCTCCGATCAACGGCGTCCGGTCAGTGCGAGTGCGCCGAGGCCGAGCGCGGCGCCGAGAAGCATGGCCAGGGCCATGGGGACGGCGGTGTCCTCGCCCGCGATCCCCACGAGCGGGGCCACGAGGGCCGCGAGGAGGAACTGCAGGGCGCCGAGGAGCGCGGAGCCGGTGCCGGCGGCGTGACGGACCTGCTCCAGAGCGCTGGTCGCGGCGTTCGCGATCACCAGGCCGAGGCTCGAGACCGCGAACCACAGCACCACCACCGTGGCCGGGAGTGCCGGGCCGAGCAGGGCGTTGACCAGCAGCAACGCGGACAGTGCGGTCAGGAGGACCAGGCCGACGGTCAACAGGCGGTGCGATTGCCCCAGTCCGAGATCGAAGTCCTGCGGGTGTTGTCCGACCGTCCCGGCGCGACCGTGTCCGATCTCGCTCGTGTGCTCGGACTGCAGAGCAGCAACGTCAGCGCGACGGTGCGCAGCCTGGTCCAGCGGGGACTGGTGGCCCGCACGTCCAACCCCCGGGACGGACGGTCCCACCACCTGCACCGGACACCCTTGGCGGAGCACAACGGCCACCTGATCCGTCGGATGTGGGCCACCGGTGTGGAGCGCCTGCTGGCCGAGATGGAGCCGGACGACGCGGCCGCCCTCGTCGCCGTTGCCCCGCTGCTCGAGCGCCTGGCCGCGCTGTCCGCAGACCACCCGCCCGTGGGCTGACCGCTCGCTCCCGTGCGGAGGGCCGGCGGCGTATCCCGACCGGGCCGTGTCGGCTCCCCGGTGACGCCTCCGGCGAGCACTACCCTCGGGCACCATGACCGCATTCGACGACCTCGACGACTATCTCGCTCTCCCTCGCGTCACCGCTCTCGCGCTGTCGCCGGACGGGACCCGCGTCGTGATCGCCCAGTCCACCCTGGACGAGGAGGGGACCGGGTACGTCGGGGCGCTGTGGGAGGTCGACCCGCAGGGACACGCGCCCGCCCGGCGGCTCACGTGGGGCGCGAAGGGCGAGTCGAATCCCGTCTTCACCGCCGCCGGCGACCTGCTGTTCACCGCCGCCCGGGCCGACGGGACGGACGGCGATGACGCCCCCGCCGCGCTGTGGCGGCTGCCCGCCGCCGGCGGCGAAGCGCAGCGGGTGGTCTCCCGCAAGGGAGGCGTGCGCCGCGTGTGGGCGGCCGAGGCGGCGGACCGGATCGTGGTGACGGCGGACGTGCTCGGCCGCACCGACGGCGACGACGAACGGATCCGGGACGCCCGCAAGAAGCGCAAGGTCTCCGCCGTGCTGCACACCGGATACCCGGTGCGCCACTGGGATCACGACCTCGGACCGGCCGAACCGCACCTGCTCGCCCTCGCGGACGGCCCGCACGCGCCCCTGTCGGACCTGACCCCCGGACCCGGAGGCGCCCTGCGTGAGGCGTCCCTCGACCTCGCCGCCGACGGCAGCTTCGTCGTCACCACCTGGTCGGTGCCCGGGCCGCTCGCGTCCCGCCGCATCGCCCTGGTGCGCATCGACACCGACACCGGACTGCGCACGGTCCTCGTCGACGACGAGACCGCGGACGTGTTCGCCCCCGCGATCGCGCCGGACGGCACCCGGGTGGCGTTCCTGCACGAAACGCACTCCGACCCCGAGACGGCGCCGCGAATCACTCTGCGGCTGTTCGACCTTCGCTCGGGTGAGACGACGCAGCTGGTGCCCGGGTGGGACCGGTGGCCGACGTCGGTCGTCTGGCGGCCCGACTCCGGGGCCCTGCTCGTGACCGCCGACGAACACGGCCGCGCCCCGATCTTCCAGGTGGCGCTGTGGGCCGACGTCCCCACGCCGTTGACCACCGACGCCGCCGCCTACACCGACCTGCGCGTCGCGCCCGACGGAACGTGCGTCTACGCCCTGCGCGCCGCCTACGACACACCGCCGCACCCGGTGCGGATCGCGCTCGACGGCCCCGGCACCGTCACCGCGCTGCGCGCCCCCGCGGAGCTGCCCGAACTGCCCGGCCGCCTCACGGAGATCACCACCGCCGCCGCCGACGGCACCCCGCTGCGGGCCTGGCTGGCCCTACCGGCCACCGCCGATCCCGACGCACCCGCGCCGCTGCTGCTGTGGATCCACGGCGGCCCGCTCGGCTCCTGGAACACCTGGTCGTGGCGGTGGAACCCGTGGCTGCTCGTCGCCCGCGGCTACGCCGTGCTGCTCCCGGACCCCGCGCTGTCCTCCGGTTACGGGCAGGACTTCGTCCAACGCGGGTGGGGCCGCTGGGGCAAGGAGCCCTACACCGACCTGATGGCCCTGACCGACGCGGCGATCGAGCTACCCGAGATCGACGCCGAGCGCACCGCCGCGATGGGTGGATCCTTCGGCGGCTACATGGCCAACTGGATCGCCGGGCACACCGACCGGTTCCACGCGATCGTCACCCACGCGAGCCTGTGGGCCCTGGACCAGTTCGGGCCCACCACGGACTCGGCCTGGTACTGGGCCCGGGAGATGACTCCCGAGATGGCGGTGGAGAACTCGCCGCACCTGTACGTCGCCGACATCGTCACCCCCATGCTGGTGATCCACGGCGACAAGGACTATCGCGTGCCGATCGGGGAGGGACTGCGGCTGTGGTACGAGCTGCTGTCCGAGTCGGGAATACCCGCCGCCGCCGACGGCTCCACCGTGCACCGCTTCCTCTACTTCCCCGACGAGAACCACTGGGTGCTCAGCCCCCAGCACGCGAAGATCTGGTACGAGGTGGTCGAGGCGTTCCTCTCGGAGCACGTGCTCGCGCGCCCCCGGGAACTGCCCGAGGTGCTCGGCTGACGCGGATCGCGCCGGTGCGCGGCTCGGGATTCGAGCAGCACCTCCGCCGGGGGCGACGCTCACCCGCCCAGCGTCCGCACCCGCTCCAGCACCGGGGCGAAGGCCTCGAGGTACGGCCCGTGGACGGTGTAGTAGGTGAAGCCGTAGCGGTCGCGGTTGCGCAGGACCTGATCGGCCATCCGTTCCACCGTGCCGATCAGTGCGAACGGCGTGTCCAGCAGCTCCTCGACGCCCATCATCGGACCGTAGCGCTCGAGCAGTGCCCGCGCCGCGCCCTCGCGGTCGCCGGTCACCACGACCGCCTGGACCAGCACCTGCCACTCGAGGCGGTCCGCGCGGCCGCCGGCGCACTCGCGGGCGAACCGCACGCGCTCGTCGGCCTCGGCGGCCGTCGCGATGCGCAGCACCCCGGGTGCCTGTCCGGGCACCTGCACGGCACCGGCCACCCCCACGATGTCGGCGCGCTCGGCCGCCAGCCGCAGCACCCGCTCCCCGGTGCCGCCGATCAGCAGCGGGGGACCGGTGCCGTCGAACCCGCGCCGCTGGACCGGCTGCAGCGGTGCCAGACCCATGCCGGCGCGCAGCTCGGCCTGCTGCGGGTACCCGCCCTCCGCGAAGCGGCGCCCCAGACCGTCGATCAGGGCCTCGAGCCGATCGACGCGGCGCCCGATCGGCTCCCAGCCGATGCCGGCCTCGTCGAATTCCCACTTCATGTGCCCGGCGCCGAGGCCGAGCTCGAGCCGGCCGCCCGTGAGGACGTCGGTGGTCGCGACGTCGCGGGCCAGCAGCTCCGCGTTCCAGAACGGAGCGTTGAGGACGAGCGTGCCCACTCGCAGCCGCTCGGTCGCCTGCGCCGCGGCGACGAGCGTGGGAAACGGCGCGGGGACCCCCAGGTGGTCCGCGGCGAACAGCGTGTCGTACCCGAGGGCCTCGACGCGGCGGCACCAGCCGGCGAACGCGCCGGCCGACTCCAGGGCGAAGACGTTCGTGGCGAAGCGGAACTCGTTCACATCTGTCACGGTGCCGTACCCGTGATCCGCAGTCCAGCAGGCCCGCTCCGGGTCCGTGGGGCGTGTGCAGGCGGTTTGCCTCCGCTGACTACGATTGCGGGGTGACCAGTGCGCCAGAGAACCACCAGAACCCCGCCGACGCCCTCCCCAAGAGCTGGGACCCCAGCGCCGTAGAGGACGAGCTGTACCAGGGCTGGGTGGACGCCGGTTACTTCGTCGCCGATCCGTCCAGCGACAAGCCCGGCTACTCGATCGTGCTGCCGCCGCCGAACGTCACCGGCAGCCTGCACATGGGGCACGCCCTCGACCACACCCTGATGGACGCGCTGTCGCGCCGCAAACGCATGCAGGGCTACGAGGTGCTCTGGCTGCCCGGCATGGACCACGCCGGCATCGCCACCCAGACCGTCGTCGAGAAGCAGCTCGCGGTGGACGGGAAGGCCAAGGAGGACTTCGGCCGCGAACTGTTCGTCGACAAGGTCTGGGACTGGAAGCGCGAATCCGGCGGCACCATCCAGGGCCAGATGCGCCGCATCGGGGACGGCGTCGACTGGTCCCGCGACCGGTTCACCATGGACGAGGGCCTCTCGCGGGCCGTGCAGACGATGTTCAAGCGGCTCTACGACGACGGATTGATCTACCGGGCCGAGCGACTGGTGAACTGGTCGCCCGTGCTGCAGACCGCGATCTCCGACATCGAGGTCAAGTTCGAGGAGGTCGAGGGCGAACTCGTGTCGCTGCGCTACGGCTCCCTCAACGACGACGAGCCGCACGTGATCGTCGCCACCACCCGTGTGGAGACGATGCTGGGCGACACGGCCGTCGCGGTGCACCCGGACGACGAGCGCTACAAGCACCTGGTCGGCACCACCCTCGAGCACCCCCTCACCGGCCGGCGGATCCCCGTATTCGCCGACGAGTACGTCGACCCCGAATTCGGCACCGGCGCCGTGAAGATCACGCCCGCGCACGACCCCAACGACTTCGAGATGGGCCTGCGGCACAACCTGCCGATGCCCACCATCATGGACAAGGCCGGCAAGATCGCCGACACCGGAACGCAATTCGACGGCATGGACCGGTTCGAGGCGCGGGTCAAGGTGCGCGAGGCGCTGGCCGAGCAGGGGCGGGTCGTCGCCGAGAAGCGTCCCTACCTGCACAGCGTCGGTCACTCCGAGCGCAGTGGCGAGACCATCGAGCCCCGGCTGTCGATGCAGTGGTGGGTCAAGGTCGATGCCCTCGCCAAGGCGGCGGGCGACGCGGTCCGCAACGGCCACACCGTGATTCACCCGGCCAGTCAGGAGCCGCGCTGGTTCGCCTGGGTCGACAACATGCACGACTGGTGCATCTCGCGGCAGTTGTGGTGGGGGCACCGCATCCCGATCTGGTACGGCCCCGACGGCGAGGTCGAGTGCTTCGGTCCGGACCAGACCGCCCCCGAGGGGTGGGAGCAGGACCCCGACGTGCTCGACACCTGGTTCTCCTCGGGCCTGTGGCCGTTCTCCACGATGGGCTGGCCCGACACGACGCCGGAGCTCGAAAAGTTCTATCCCACAAGCGTGCTCGTCACAGGTTACGACATCCTGTTCTTCTGGGTGGCCCGGATGATGATGTTCGGCCTGTACGTCGCGAACGACGACGCGATCACCGCCGGCGGGAAGTCCGGCGTCCAGGTGCCGTTCAAGGACCTGTTCCTGCACGGCCTCGTGCGCGACCAGTACGGCAAGAAGATGTCCAAGTCGCGCGGCAACGGCATCGATCCGCTGGACTGGGTGGAGCGGTACGGCGCCGACGCACTGCGCTTCACCCTGGCCCGCGGCGCCAACCCCGGGAGCGACCTCGCCGTGGGCGAGGACCACGCGCAGTCCTCCCGCAACTTCGCCAACAAGCTGTTCAACGCGACCAAGTTCGCCCTCATGAACGGCGCCGTCGTCACCGAGCTGCCGGCGCGGGCTGCGCTCACCGACGCGGACCGGTGGATCCTCGACCGGCTCGAGCAGGTCCGCGCCGAGGTCGACGAGGCGTTCGAACGGTTCGAGTTCTCCAAGGCGTGCGAGGCGCTCTACCACTTCGCGTGGGACGAGGTGTGTGACTGGTACCTCGAGCTCGCCAAGGTGCAGCTCGCCGACGGCAGCGAGTACGCGGAGGGGACCAAGGCGGTCCTCGGCAACGTCCTCGACCAGCTGCTGCGCCTGCTGCACCCGGTGATCCCGTTCGTCACCGAAACCCTCTGGAAGGTGCTCACCGGCGGCGAGTCCGTGGTCGTCGCGTCGTGGCCGGGCACCAGCGGGGTCGCGGCCGACGCCGACTCCGCGCGCCGCGTCGAGGATCTGCAGAGGCTCGTCACCGAGGTCCGCCGCTTCCGCAGCGACCAGGGCCTCAAGCCGTCGCAGAAGGTCGCCGCGCGGCTCACCGAGATCGACGCCGCCGACCTGGCCGCCCAGGTGCCGGCCGTGCGGTCGCTGGCGCGACTGACCGAGCCGGCGGACGGGTTCTCCGCCACCGCCTCCATCGAGGTGCGCCTGTCCCGCGCCACCGTCACCGTCGAGCTGGACACCTCCGGCACCGTCGACGTGGCGGCCGAGCGTGCCCGTCTGGGCAAGGATCTCGCGGTCGCCGAGAAGGAGCTCGCGGGCACGTCCGCCAAGCTCGGCAACGAGGCGTTCCTCGCCAAGGCGCCCGCGGCGGTCGTCGAGAAGATCACCGCCCGCAAGCAGATCGCGGAGGAGGAGATCGCCCGGATCACCGCCCGACTCCAGGAGCTGGGGTCGGCGTGAGCGAGGACCGGTCCGCGGCGACGCCGGCGCAGCCTTCGCCGGTCGACCTGGCCGAGCTGACCCTCGTCGAGGCCGAACTCGACAAGCGCTGGCCCGAAACGAAGATCGAGCCGTCGCTCACCCGGATCGCGGCGCTGATGGATCTGCTCGGATCCCCGCAGCGCAGCTATCCGGCCATCCAGATCGCCGGCACCAACGGCAAGACGTCGGTGAGCCGGATGATCGACGCCCTGCTGACCCGGTTGCACCGGCGGACCGGCCGCACCACGAGCCCGCACCTGCAGCTGGCCACCGAGCGGATCAGCATCGACGGGGCGCCGGTCTCGCCGCGCACCTACGTCGACACCTACCGCGAACTCGAGCCGTACGTCGCGATGATCGACGCGCAGTCGCAGGCTGCGGGGGGCCCGGCGATGAGCAAGTTCGAGGTGACCACGGCGATGGCCTTCGCCGCGTTCGCCGAGGCTCCCGTCGACGTCGCCGTCGTCGAGGTGGGGCTCGGTGGCACCTGGGACGCCACCAACGTCGTCGACGCGCAGGTTGCGGTGATCACCCCGATCGGGCTCGACCACACCGAGTACCTCGGCCCCGACCTCCCGACGATCGCGGGGGAGAAGGCCGGGATCATCAAGAAGGCTCCCGACGACGGGCTGGTGCCCCGCGACACCGTCGCCGTCCTGGCCCAGCAGGAGCCCGAGGTGATGGAGGTGCTGCTGCGGCGGGCCGTCGAGGCGGATGCCGCCGTGGCGCGCGAGGGCTCCGAGTTCAAGGTCCTGGCCCGGCGCATCGCCGTGGGGGGTCAGCAGCTCGAGCTGCAGGGCCTGGGCGGGGTGTACACCGACATCTTCCTGCCGCTGCACGGCGAGCACCAGGCCCGCAACGCGTCGCTCGCGCTCGCCGCCGTGGAGGCGTTCTTCGGCGCCGGCGCCGACCGGCAGCTCGACGGCGACGCGGTGCGCGCGGCGTTCGCGTCGGTGCTCAACCCGGGCCGGCTCGAACGGGTGCGCAGCGCCCCGACGGTCTTCCTCGACGCCGCCCACAACCCCCACGGGGCGAAGGCGCTCGCCGCGGCCCTGGCCGACGAGTTCGACTTCCGCAAGCTGGTCGGAGTGGTGTCGGTGATGGCCGACAAGGATGTGCCCGGCCTGCTCGACGCGCTCGAGCCGGTGTTCGACGAGATCGTCGTCACCCACAACGGTTCGCCGCGGGCCATGGACGTCGACGAGCTCGCCGACCTGGCCGTGGCTCGGTTCGGCGACGAACGCGTGGTGGTCGCGCAGACACTGCCCGACGCCCTCGAGACGGCCATCGCCATCGCCGAGGAGGTCGCCGAGCCCGGTGAGGCAGTATCGGGGGCGGGTGTCGTGGTCACCGGTTCGGTGGTGACCGCCGGCGCCGCCCGCACTCTCTTCGGAAAGGACCCCGCGTGAGCGAGGCAGCTGACAACTCCGGCGAATCGCCGGCTCGGGACTCCGCCGTCCGGCCCCCGGCGAAGGACCCGTGGAAGGGACTGCGCGGCGTCATGGCCGGCACGCTCGTCCTCGAAGCCATCGTGGTCCTGCTCGTGCTGCCGGTCGTCGCGGTCATCGGCGGGGGGCTGACGTGGTTCTCGGGCGGCTACATCGTGTTCCTCGCCGTCGCGATGATCGCGGGTGCCGGGCTGCAGGGCCGGCCGTGGGCGCTCTGGTACAACCTCGCGCTGCAGGTGCTGACCCTGCTGGGCTTCGTGGTGGACCTGTCGCTCGGCATCGTCGGCGTGCTCTTCAGTGTGGTCTGGGGCTACATCCTGTACCTGCGCAAGGACATGAAGGACCGCGAGGCGCGGGGTCTGCTGCCGGGGCAGCGGGGCTGACCACTACGCTGTGCGCGTGACTGAGCGGACCCTGGTACTGATCAAGCCCGACGGCGTGGCCCGTCGTCATGTCGGAGAGATCCTCTCGCGCATCGAGCGCAAGGGACTCGACATCGTGGCACTCGAGCTGCGCACCGCCACCGAGGAGGTGGCCGCCGCCCACTACGCCGAGCACGAGGGCAAACCCTTCTACCCCGGCCTGATCGAGTTCATCACCTCGCGCCCGCTGGTCGCGGCCGTGCTCGAGGGTCCCCGGGCCATCGCCGCGTTCCGTCAGCTCGCGGGCGGCACCGATCCGGTGGAGAAGGCCGTCCCCGGCTCCATCCGCGGTGATCTCGGGCTCGACGCCGGGGAGAACCTGGTGCACGGCTCCGATTCGGTGGAGTCCGCCGAGCGCGAGATCGCCCTCTGGTTCCCCGCCCTCGCCGGGTCCTGATCCGTATCGACTGCCCCGCCACGGCGCCCTCCGGGGCGCCGTTGGCGTATCTACGGACCTCTGTGTGGGATACTGAGGTAGGTCGCTCCGCTTCGAGTGTTGCGGAACGACCGAACGACATCACGGATCGATGCCCGACATCGCTGTGACCGGGGACGCAGGAGACACCTCGCTCGGTTGCACGCTGGATGCACCGGCGCTCGATCCGCGATCCAGCCAGGCACCGCTCGGCCGTGCAGTGAAAACGGGCACCGGACGACCGTGCGATGCGAGACCGTACATCTCGCGCCTCCCGGTGCGAGCACACACAGACAGCGCCCTCGCGTGGCCGCGTCACATCGCTCGAGACGAGGATGGACGCGCCCGGGGGCCCGAGGAGACCTACGTGGCCGAACAAGCGCCGCCGAACGACAATTCCAACGAAGAGGGCACCGTGGTGCTGCCGCCGAAGATGCGCGTGCACGCCCTTGCCAAGCTGCTCGGCCTGACCAGCAAACAGGTCATGGCCAAGGCCGCCGACCTCGGCACCGAGCTGCGCAGTGCCCACTCGAGCCTGCAGCGCGACCTCGCCGAACAGATCCGCGCCGCGCTCGGCGCACCGGCCGAGACCGGACCGGTGCCTGCCGCGGAAGCCGCACCGGAACCGGTGGGTGAGGCGCCCGAGGTGCCCGCCGGAGAAGCCGTCGTCGCGGTGCCCGCCGCCGAGGGGGCCGCCGAGGTCCCCACGGAGGAGCCGGCCGCCGCGGAGGCGGCCGCGGTCCGGGACACCACCGCTCAGGAACCCGCCGCGGAGTCCGTCGAGGCACCGGCGGCCCCGGCCCTGTTCACCGGCGTGGAACAGGAGACCCCGGTGTTCGCCGCGCCGGAGCCGAGCACCGCCGAGCCCGTCGTCAGCGCGCCGCTGTTCCTGCAGCCGGAGGTCACCGCTCCCGCCGAGGCCACGCCCCGTCGACGCCGTTCCCGGCGCGCGGCCGAGGCACCCGAGCCCGCCGTTGCCGAGGAGGTCACCGAGGAGACCGCCGCGGTGGAGGAACCGGCCGAGGAGACCGCTGAGGAGGAGGAGCCGCGCCGGCGCCGTCGTGGCCGCCGTGGCCGTGGCCGTGGCCGCGGCGAACAGCCCGAGACGCAGGACGAGACCACCGCCGAGGAGGGGACTGCTGCGGAGGAGGCCGAGGAACCGGCGGCGGAGGCCGAGGAGCCGACGGAGGTCGAGGAGCCGACGGAGGTCGAGGAGCCGACGACGGCGGAAGCCGCGACCGCCGAGCCGGAGGCCGGGCAGGCCGAAGGCGGGGAGGCCGAGGCCGAGGAAGAGTCCGCGGAAGGTCCCTCGCGTCGCCGTCGCCGCCGTCGTCGTCGCAAGGGCAGCGCGGACGGCGCCGAGACCGTCGCCGAGGACGACTCGGTCCCCACCGTCGTCCACGAGCGCGAGCCGCGGCCCAAGGCCCGCGCCGCCAAGGACGAGGTGCAGGGCATCACCGGTTCCACCCGGCTCGAGGCCAAGCGCCAGCGCCGCCGCGACGGCCGGGACGCGGGCCGCCGTCGGCCCCCGATCCTCACCGAGTCGGAGTTCCTCGCCCGTCGCGAGTCCGTCGACCGCGTCATGGTGGTGCGGGACAGGACCGGTGACGGTGCGCACCCCGGGAACATCACGCAGGTCGCGGTCCTCGAGGACGGCGTCCTGGTCGAACACTTCGTGACCAGCGCCGGATCCGGTTCGATGGTCGGCAACATCTTTCTCGGCCGTGTCCAGAACGTGCTTCCCTCGATGGAGGCGGCATTCATCGACATCGGCAGGGGCCGCAACGGCGTCCTCTACGCCGGCGAGGTCAACTGGGAGGCCGCCGGGCTCGGCGGCAACTCCCGCAAGATCGAGCAGGCTCTCAAGCCGGGTGACCGGGTGCTCGTGCAGGTCAGCAAGGACCCGGTCGGGCACAAGGGCGCCCGCCTGACCACGCAGATCAGCCTCGCGGGCCGGTTCCTGGTGTACGTGCCGGGCGGCTCGTCCACCGGCATCAGCCGCAAGCTGCCCGACACCGAGCGCAAGCGGCTCAAGGAGATCCTGCGCGAGATCGTCCCGGCCGAGGCCGGCGTGATCATCCGCACCGCGGCGGAGGGCGTGAGCGAAGACGAGCTCGCCCGCGACGTGCAGCGCCTGCAGACGCAGTGGGCGTCCATCGAGGAGCAGGCCGCCAAGCTCGAGTCCGACGGCTCGGGGCAGCCGAAGACCCTCTACGAAGAGCCCGACCTGCTGGTCAAGGTGATTCGCGACCTGTTCAACGAGGACTTCTCCAAACTCGTCATCGAGGGCGAGAACGCCTGGACCACCGTCGAGAGCTACATCCGCACCGTCGCACCGGACATGGTGCCCCGCGTGGAGCGGCACGATCCCGAGTCGGGGGGACGCGACGTGTTCGCCGCCCACCGCATCGACGAGCAGCTCGCCAAGGCGCTCGACCGCAAGGTGTGGCTGCCGTCCGGTGGCACGCTCGTCATCGATCGCACCGAGGCGATGACCGTCGTCGACGTCAACACCGGCAAGTTCACCGGGGCCGGCGGCAACCTCGAAGAGACCGTCACCCGCAACAACCTCGAGGCGGCCGAGGAGATCGTGCGGCAGATGCGGCTGCGCGACATCGGCGGCATGATCGTCGTCGACTTCATCGACATGGTGCTCGAGTCGAACCGCGACCTGGTGCTGCGACGCCTCACCGAGGCGCTCGGCCGGGACCGCACCCGCCACCAGGTCTCGGAGGTGACCTCACTGGGGCTCGTGCAGATGACGCGCAAGCGGCTCGGCACGGGGCTGGTGGAGGCCTTCTCCACCACGTGCGAGCACTGCCACGGCCGCGGCATCGTCGTGCACAGCGAACCCGTCGAGGCCGGCGCGGCCGAGGACGGTGGGCGGCCCGCCCGCGCCGAGAGCGGCTCCCGGCGCCGCCGGGGCCGCGACCGCGGCGCCCAGCCGGAGGCGGCGACGACCGAGACGGCCGCGCCCCAGCCGGTACCCGAGGTGGCGACAGTGGACGCGACCGTCAAGCGTGCCCACCCGGTGGCCCTGGCGATGGCCGCGCACCACGGCAACCACGACGAGAACCCGCCGGAATCCGGCGCCGAGCAGGCGCAGGCAGCGCCGGCGGAGACGCCGGCCGCGCAGGCCCAGCCGGCCGAAACGCGCGAGGCTGAGCCCGCCGACACGCGCGAGGCGCGGCCGGCCGAAACGCCGGAGGCCGAAAAGCAGGCTGCGGAGCCGGCGGCCCGTCGCCGTCGCCGGGTCTCACGGGCCGCCGCGGCCCCGACGGGCGACGGCACCGGCGCCGGCACCGTCTTCGTGGTGCCCACACCGGCCCACACACCGGAGCCTGCGGCGGTGGCCACCGCGCCGGTCCCGGACGGGGAGAACGCCGAGCCGGTGGTCGTTCGACGGCCGCGTCGTCGCCGGGCCGCGGGCCGGCCCGCCGGCCCGCCGGTCGAAGCACAGGCATGAGGTCCGACCGGGCCCGACTCCGCGCGGGCCCGGTTTGACCCTGGCAGTCACCTTCCCGTAATCTTGGTCAGTCGCTACTCGGCGATACGGCCCTGCTGCGCCCGATGCGGGAAGGTGGCGGGCCCCGAGTCAGCAACCACACCAGACCAGTCGCGTTGCACACCGTGGCGCGAGCACGTTCGAACTAGCAAGGGGTAGCCGTCCGATGGCAACGTACGCGATCGTCAAGACCGGCGGTAAGCAGTACAAGGTCGCTGAGGGCGATCTCGTCAAGGTCGAGAAGATCGAGGGTGAGCCCGGCACTGCTGTCTCGCTTGCTCCGGTCCTCGTCGTCGACGGAGCCGAGCTGACCACCGACGCCGACAAGCTGGCGAAGGTCACGGTCACCGGCGAGATCGTCGAGCACACCAAGGGCCCGAAGATCCGCATCCACAAGTTCAAGAACAAGACCGGCTACCACAAGCGCCAGGGTCACCGTCAGAAGCTGACGGTCCTGAAGGTCACCGGCATCAAGTAATTCGGGCTTCCGCTTCAAACCCCAGGAGGGTTCGTCATGGCACACAAGAAGGGCGCATCCAGCTCCCGTAACGGTCGCGATTCGAACGCCCAGCGTCTCGGCGTCAAGCGCTTCGGCGGCCAGGCCGTCAACGCCGGTGAGATCCTGGTGCGCCAGCGCGGCACCCACTTCCACCCCGGCGTGAACGTCGGCCGTGGCGGCGACGACACGCTGTTCGCCCTCGCTGCCGGTGCCGTCGAGTTCGGCACCAAGCGTGGTCGCAAGACGGTCAACATCGTTCCGGTCGCGGCAGACGCCTGATCTGCCGTCCGAATCGGACACCGCGGAGGTTCCCTTCGCACATACTCCCAGTAGGGGCGGACCAGGGTCGCACACCCGGGTCCGCCCCTACTGTTTTCGGGGCGACCGGTAGTGGTCGTTCCGGCACAACTCCGGTAGTCCCGGCACAGTGGGGCTACCGGTCGACACAACAGTTCCACCATTCGACGGAGGTCCACCCATGTCCCGCTTCATCGACCGGGTGGTGCTGCACGTCACCGCCGGCAAGGGTGGCAACGGCTGCGCCTCCGTCCATCGCGAGAAGTTCAAGCCGCTCGGTGGTCCCGACGGCGGTAACGGCGGCAACGGCGGCAACGTCGTGCTCGAGGTGGACGAGGGGGTCCACACCCTCCTCGACTTCCACTTCCACCAGCACGCGAAGGCCACGAACGGCACGCAGGGCGCGGGCAGCAACCGCGACGGCGCCAACGGCGGCGACCTCGTGCTCAAGGTGCCCGACGGCACCGTCGTGCTCGACAAGGACGGCCGGATCCTGGCCGACATGGTCGGCGCCGGCACCCGCTTCGTCGCCGCCCACGGCGGCCGCGGCGGCCTCGGCAACGCGGCCCTGGCGTCGAAGGCCCGCAAGGCCCCCGGCTTCGCCCTGCTCGGCGAGGAGGGGGAGGAGCGCGACCTCGTCCTCGAACTCAAGTCCGTCGCCGACGTCGGGCTGGTCGGGTTCCCGTCCGCCGGCAAGTCCTCCCTGGTGTCGGTGCTCTCCGCGGCCAAGCCGAAGATCGCCGACTACCCGTTCACCACACTCGTCCCCAACCTCGGGGTCGTGCAGTCGGGCGACACCACGTTCACCGTCGCCGACGTGCCGGGCCTGATCCCCGGCGCCAGCCAGGGCCGCGGTCTCGGCCTGGACTTCCTGCGTCACCTCGAGCGCTGCGCCGTGCTCGCGCACGTCGTCGACTGCGCGACGCTCGAGCCGGGGCGCGATCCCGTCTCCGACATCGACGCACTCGAGGCCGAGCTGGCCGCCTACCAGCCGGCGTTGTCCGGCGACAGCAGCCTGGGCGACCTCGCCGATCGACCCCGCATCGTCATCCTCAACAAGGTCGACGTGCCGGACGCCGCCGAACTCGCCGATTTCGTCACCGCCGAGCTCGAGGAGCGGGGCTGGCCGGTGTTCCGTATCTCCGCGGTCAGCCGGGAAGGGCTGCGGCCGCTGACCTTCGCGTTGGCGCGGATGGTGGAGGAGTACCGGCAGGCGCATCCGCCGGCCGCGCCGCGGCGGCCGGTCATCCGGCCCGTCGCCGTCGACGAGACCGGCTTCAGCGTCGTCGCCGACCCCGAGACGCCGGGCGGCTTCATCGTGCGCGGCACCCGGCCCGAGCGCTGGGTGCGTCAGACGGCGTTCGATAACGACGAGGCCGTCGGCTACCTCGCGGATCGGCTCGCCCGCCTCGGTGTCGAGGACGAACTCGTCAAGCAGGGCGCCGAACCGGGTGCCTCCGTCACCATCGGCGACGTCTCGTTCGAGTGGGAGCCGCAGACCCAGGCCGGCGTGGACGTCGTGCCCACCGGCCGCGGCACCGACGCCCGCCTCGACCAGGTCGATCGGGTCGGCGCCGCCGAACGTCGCCACGCCAAGCGGGTCCGCCGCGGTCTCGCGACCGACGACGACGAGTTCTGACCACCGCACATCGAGCCCAGAAGCAGGAGATCGTGAGCGATACCCGGGAGGCGGTCGCCGGCGCGCGCCGCGTCGTGGTGAAGATCGGCTCGTCCGCCATCACCAGCCTGGTCGGCGGCCTCGACCGGGACCGCCTCGACTGCCTGGTCGACGCTCTCGAAGAGCGCATGCGCTCCGGCTCGGACGTGGTGGTGGTGTCCTCCGGCGCGGTCGGCGCCGGCCTCGCCCCGCTGGGCCTGACCGTCCGGCCCCGCGACCTGGCCACCAAGCAGGCCGCGGCCAGCGTCGGACAGCTTGCCCTGGCCCACGCGTGGGGCACCTCGTTCGCCCGGTACGGCCGCACCGTCGGGCAGGTGCTGCTCACGGCCGACGACATCGCGCGGCGCACCCAGCACCGCAATGCCCAGCGCACCCTCGACCGGCTGCGCGCGCTGCACGCCGTGCCCGTGGTCAACGAGAACGACACCGTCGCGACCGCCGAGCTGCGGTTCGGCGACAACGATCGCCTCGCCGCGCTCGTCGCGCACCTCGTCGGCGCCGACGCGCTGATCCTGCTCTCCGACGTCGACGGCCTCTACGACGGCGATCCCCGTAAGGGCGACGCCCACCTCATCGCGGAGGTGACGAGCCCGGAGGACCTCGACGGCGTCGTCGCCGGGTCCGGGGGCGCCCTCGGCACGGGCGGGATGGCGTCGAAGCTGTCCGCCGCGCGCCTGGCCGCGGATTCGGGTGTGCCGGTGCTGCTCACCGCCGCGTCGCAGGCCGACCGTGCCCTCGGTGCCGCGGACGTGGGCACCGCGTTCGCGGCCCGGCCCGACCGGATGTCGGCGCGGCGTTTCTGGGTGCGGCACGCCGCCGACACCCACGGCACCCTGCACCTGGACGCGGGCGCGGTACGGGCGGTGGTGGAACGGCGCCGCTCGCTGCTCGCGGCGGGCATCACGGGAATGAGCGGACGCTTCCACGGTGGGGACGTGGTGGCGCTGGTCGGTCCCGACGGCCGCACGGTGGGGCGCGGCGTGGTGGCCTACGACGCCGCCGAGCTGGACTGGATGATCGGGTTCTCCACGCGGCAGCTACCGGCGGACCTGCAGCGGCCGGTGGTGCACGCGGACGATCTCGTGACGCTGTAGGCGCGGGCGGTCACCGGCCGGACGCCGCCGCCGGTGCCGCGGTGACCAGGGCCGTGAGCACCTCCGAGCAGCCCGCGTCGACCTTCACGGTGGCGAGGGGATCGCCGCGCGTGACGCCACGGTTGACCACGGCCACGGGCATGCGGCGCTTGGCGGCGTGCCGCACGAACCGCAGCCCGGACATCACCGTCAGGGAGCTGCCGACCACGAGCAGGGCATCCGCCTCGTCGACGAGCGCGAAGGCGCGTTCCACGCGCTCGCGTGGCACCGATTCGCCGAAGTAGACGATGTCCGGCTTGAGCATCCCCCCGCAGCGCTCGCAGTCCACCATGCGGAAGCTGCCGGTGTCGTCGACGACCGCGTCGGCGTCCGGCGCCACCTCGAGACCCGTCGTCCCCCGAACCCGTTCGAGGAAGCCCGGATTGGCGGCGGTGAGCCGCTCGGCGAGGGTGAAGCGTGAGATCCGGCGGTCGCACGCCAGGCACCGCACCTGCGCGTAGCAGCCGTGCAGGTCGATCACTCGCCGGCTACCGGCCTTGGTGTGCAGCAGATCCACGTTCTGGGTCAGGACGCCCAGGACGGTGCCGCGGCGTTCGAGCGCGGCGAGGGCGCGGTGCCCGGCGTTCGGCCGTGCGGAGTCCATGTGCCGCCACCCGACATGGTTGCGCGCCCAGTAGCGGCGCCGGAACTCCGGATCCCCGACGAACTGCTGATAGGTCATCGGGTTGCGGGGTGGCGCGCCGGGGCTGCGGTAGTCCGGGATGCCGGAGTCGGTGGAGATGCCCGCGCCGGTGAGCACGCACAACCGCCGGCCGTCGAGCAGGTGGTGCAGCGGTTCGATCACCCCGTCCAGGGTAGCGGCGTGTCAGTACCCGGCGCTCGGGTCGACGACCGCGGCGAGATCGAGGCCGGCCGCGAAGCGCGTGACGTTCTCGGTCACGTGCTCGGCGAACGCGGGGATGCGCAGCGCCGGGGGATTGGAGTCGTGCGGGGTGATCATGGCGTTGCGCAGCGACCACAGCGGGTGCCCGTCCGGCAGCGGTTCCGGGTCCGTGACGTCCAGGCCGGCGCCCGCGATGACGCGGCGGCTCAGGGCATCCACCAGCGCGTCGGTGTCGACGAGGCTGCCGCGGGCAACGTTGATCACCCAGGCGGTGGGCTTCATCGCGGCCAGCTCGTCGGCGCCCACCAGTTGCTCGGTCTCGGCCGTGGCGGGGGCGGCGATCACGAAATGGTCTGCGCGGGGCCACACTTCGTCGATCCGCGCGACGGGGACGGTCTCCACGGCGCCCGGGACGGGGCGGCCGCTGCGGGTGACCGCGAGCGCCTGGGCGCCGAGCGCACCGAGCATGGGGATCAGGGCCCGGCCGATGCCACCCGCCCCGATGATCCCGACGGTGGCGCCGCGCAGGGTGCCCAGCTGGGGGTAGAACACGCTCGGCGTCCACGACGTGGCCGCCAGGTGGTCGGGCAGCGCCCGCACGCCGGCGAGCAGCAGCATGAGCGCGTGTTCGGCGACCGTCGCGGCGAACGCCCCGGCGGCCGACGTCCACGTCACCTGGGGGTGAGCGCGGATGACGCCGGCGTCGAGCCAGTCCTCCACGCCGGCGGCGGGCAGCTGAACCCACCGCACCGACGCCGGCAGCACCGCGGGGAACTCGTCCGGTCCGGCGGTCCAGACCACGGCGTCCGGGCGGTCGTCGAACCCGCACACGCGACCGCCGCCGGCCCCGATCGCCCGGTCGAACACGATGTCCGGGGCGGGGCCGACGGCGATGCGCGGCTGTCGCTCGTAGGTCATGGCTCCGACTCTAGGCGCGAACGCCCGGCCGGTCACTCGCTGCGGGCACTCAGACGACCTCGACGAGGGGGTACACGCCGTTCTCGTCGTGGACCTCCCGGCCGGTGACCGGCGGGTTGAACACGCAGAACATGCGCATCCGGGTGTCCGGCTCGACGCGGTGCCGCTCATGGCCGTTGAGCAGGTACATCGTGCCGGGCGCGAGCGGGTACACGGTGCCGGTCTCGAGGTCGGTGAGGGTGCCGGTGCCCTCGATGAGCCACACCGCCTCGATGTGGTTCGCGTAGTGGAACTCGTTGACGGTGCCGGCCTCGATCGTGGTCTCGTGGAACGAGAACCCGACCTTGTCGCCGCCGAGCACGATGCGCTTGCTGCGCCAGTTGCCGTTGTCCGACGTGATGTCGCGCTCGGTGCCGGTGATTTCCTCGGTGGTACGGACGATCATACGTAAGTCCTTCTCAAGCTAGTCTTTTCGTGCGTGGTTCGACGGCGGCCGGGGGTCAGGCCCGGACCACCGAGGTGGCCTCGCACAGGATGTTCAGACCGTGCTCGAGTTCGTCGTCGCTGATCGTCAGCGGCGGAAGCAGCTTGACGACCTCGTCGGAGGGGCCGGAGGTCTCCGCGAGCAGGCCCTGCTCGAACGCGAGAGCGCACACCTTCTGTGCGTCGTTCGGCTCGTCGAACACGAGGCCCTGCACCATGCCGCGACCGCGGGTGGAGACGCCGTCGAACATGTCGGACAGGTTCATGAAGGTCTGCCGGATCCGCTCGCCCTTGCGCAGCGTCTCGCGCTCGAGGCGGTCGTCGGCCCAGTAGTGCTGCAGCGCCTTCGCCGCGGTGACGAACGCCGGGTTGTTGCCGCGGAACGTGCCGTTGTGCTCGCCCGGGCCCCACACGTCGAGGTCGCGCTTGAACAGCGTGAGCGCCAGCGGCAGGCCGTACCCGCCGATCGACTTCGACAGGGTCACGATGTCCGGGGTGATCCCGGCGACCTCGAACGAGAAGAACGGGCCGGTGCGGCCGCAGCCCATCTGCACGTCGTCGACGATGAGCAGGATGTCGCGCTCGGCGCACAGATCCGCGAGGGCACGCAGCCACTCGGGGCGGGCGACGTTCACGCCGCCCTCGCCCTGCACGGTCTCCACGATGACCGCCGCCGGGCGGTTCAGACCGCTGCCGGAGTCGTCCAGCACGCGGGAGAACCAGTGGAAGTCCTCGGTGACGCCGTCGAAGTAGTTGTCGAACGGCATCGGGGTGGCGTGCACCAGTGGCACGCCGGCCCCGGCCCGCTTCATCGAGTTGCCCGTCACCGACAGCGCACCCAGGGTCATCCCGTGGAACGCGTTGGTGAAGTTGATGATCGACTCGCGGCCGGTGACCTTGCGGGCGAGCTTGAGCGCCGCCTCGACCGAGTTGGTGCCCGTCGGGCCGGGGAACTGGACCTTGTAGTCGAGGCCGCGGGGGGCCAGGATGTGGCTCTCGAACGACTCGAGCAGCTCCCGCTTGGCGACGGTGGACATGTCGAGGCCGTGGGTGATGCCGTCACCCATGATGTAGTCCACGAGCGCGGTCTTCAGGACCGGGTTGTTGTGCCCGTAGTTGAGGGCTCCCGCGCCGGCGAAGAAGTCGAGGTAGTCCTTGCCGTTCTCGTCGCGGAGCCACGATCCGGACGCCGTTTCGAACACGGTCGGCCAGCCGCGGCTGTAGCTGCGCACCTCGGATTCGAGGTAATCGAAAACGCTGTGCTTGGCGGGGGTTTCGGGGTGCTCCAGGATGGTCATTCGTCGTCCTCCTGCGGCGAATTCGTTTTCGCCGGTCGTGTATTCATTCGCCGATCGTGTAGAGATCCTCGGCCATGTGGGAATCGGGAAAATCCGAAGGGGTGAACAATTCGCTCCGGGTGATGCGTAGTCCGCGTCGCCGGGCGAGCGCGGTGAACAGCGCGACGGACGCCTCGTTGTCCGGGCTGACGGTCGTCTCGAGCCGGTTCACGCCGGCGTCGGCGAGCCGGTCCCACAGGCTGTCGAGCATCCGGCCCGCGATGCCGCGGCCACGTTGGGCCTGGTCGACGGCCACCTGCCAGACGAACAGCGTGTTCGGCGACTCGGGGCGGCGATAGCCGCTGACGAAACCCACCGCCTCGTCGTCACCGCCGGTGGCGACGACCGAGGTCGCCGCGAAATCGCGGCACCAGAGCACGTATGCATAACTGGAATTGACGTCGAGCACTTTCGAATCGCGCGCGATCTGCCACATGCGAATTCCGTCGGAAATGCGCGGTGCGCGGAAATTCGGCTCGGTCGGCGCGCTCGCCGTTTCGGCGGGCTCACGGGGCGGGGTACTTCTCTGCGTCACAGGCGTCATAAGCGGTCTCGAACCTAACAACTTCGTGGGCGGGATTCACCCGCCTTGTCGGGATCCGTCGCCGAGTACCCCGGCTCCGCGCAGGTGAGACGCCCATGTGAGAAGAGTCACTTCGTGTAGCGCCCGGGCCGAGCGCGGCGATTATTTCGGGCTCGCCAGCGCCAGCGGCAGCACCGCGGAGGCCCCGGCCCGGATCAGGGTCCGCGCCGCCATCGTCATCGTCCAGCCGGTGTCGGTGACCGCGTCGACGAGCAGGATCGGTCCCCGGGTTCCGCGGAGGTCGGGGCTCTCCCATGCGTCCACGAGGCCGGCGATCCGGTACGCCGAGTTCGCTGCCGTCACCGGGGGCCGGCCGGGCCGGGCGCGCAGCACGCCGAGATCCTCGAGCCGGCCGAGCTGCGCCAGCCGCGCCGCCAGGGAACCGACCAGGCGAGGATGGGTTGCCGACTCCACGGCCATCACCGCGGTCGGGCGATCCGACCAGTCCCACGCCTTGAGCACCGCCACGGCGGCCTGCACCACCGCGTCGGGCACCGGCGCGTCGGGGCCGTCCAGCAGCGCCCGCAGCCGCGGTCCCCATCCGAGGTCCGACAGCCGGCCGAGTACCCGGCCCGGCTCGGGCCCGTCGGTGATCTTCCCGGACAGTGTCACGCCGAGCTTGGCCATTCCCGTCGGCCACTGCCGCCGCGGCGGCAGGTCCACCCCCGGCCGGTCCAGCCGGGCCCGCACCCGGCCCAGCTCGGCGTCGTCGACGTCCGCCGGCCACCGTGCCCCGCAGCAGTTGTCGCACCGCCCGCAGCCCGGGGTGTCGGGCGTCAGGTCGGGATCGTCGAGCTGGGTGCGCAGGAACACCATCCGGCACCGGGTGGTCCGCTCGTACTCGAGCATCGCCTCCTGCTCGGCCTCGCGGGCCCGCTCGAGCTTCGCGTACCGGGCGGCGTCGTACTCCCAGGGCACGCCGGTGGCGATCCAGCCGCCCTTCACCCGGCGTACCGCACCGTCCACGTCGAGCACCTTGAGCACCATCTCCAGCCGGGACCGGTTGAGGTCGACCAACGGCTCGAGGGCCTGCGTGGACTGCGGCCGCTCCGGCTCGAGCACCTCGATCACCCGCCGCACCACCTCCTCCCCCGGGAAGGCCACCGACGCGAACCAGCTCCAGATCTGCCGGTCCTCGGGACCCGGAAGCAGGATCACCTCCGCCCGCTCGGTCGCACGGCCCGCGCGACCGACCTGCTGGTAGTAGGAGATGGGTGAGGACGGTGCTCCCAGGTGCACCACGAACCCGAGGTCCGGCTTGTCGAAACCCATGCCCAGGGCCGAGGTGGCGATCAGGGCCTTGACCCGGTTGGCGAGCAGGTCCGCCTCCAGCTGCTCCCGCTCGGCCGGATCGGACTGCCCCGTGTACGCCGCGACGGTGTGACCGTGCTCGGAGAGCAACGCGGCCAGGTCGTGCGCGGCCGACACGGTGAGGGTGTAGACGATCCCGGAACCGGGCAGCTCGTCGAGGTGCTGGGCGAGCCACGCCGCCCGGCGCGCGGGCTCGTCGATCCGCAGCACCGACAGGTGCAGCGACGGCCGGTCCAGACCGCCGCGCAGCACCAGGGTCTCGCCCGTGCCCTCCCCGACGCCGAGCTGCGCGGCCACGTCCGCCACGACCCGGTCGTTCGCGGTCGCGGTGGTCGCGAGGACCGGGATGCCCTCGCCGATCTCGGTGACGAGGGTGCGGATGCGCCGGTAGTCCGGCCGGAAGTCGTGTCCCCAGTCCGAGACGCAGTGCGCCTCGTCGACCACCACCAGTCCGGCGTCGCGGGCGAGCGCCGGCAGCACCTGGTCGCGGAAGTCCGGGTTGTTGAGCCGCTCCGGGCTGACGAGCAGGACGTCCACCGCGCCGTCGGCGACCTGCCGGTGGATCTCCTCCCACTCGGTGACGTTGCCGGAATTGATCGTGGCCGCGCGGACGCCCGCGCGCTGCGCCGACTCGACCTGATTGCGCATCAGGGCCAGCAGCGGGGAGACGATCACGGTCGGCCCGTGCCCGTGGGCGCGGAGCAGCTTGGCGGAGATGAAGTAGACGGCCGACTTGCCCCAGCCCGTGCGCTGCACGACCAGCGCTCGCCGGCGATGCACCACCAGTGCCTCGATGGCGCTCCACTGGTCCTCGCGCAACCGGGCGCCGGGCCCCGCGAGGTCGCGGAGCAGTCGTTCGGCTTCGTCGCGCAGATCCGTGGTGGCGGTGCTCATGGGACCCATCGTGCCGGACGGCGACGACACCGTCCGTACCGGACGACGACGACACCGTCCGTGCCGGACGACGACGACACCGTCGCGCCGCCGCGAGGGGCGCCCGCGCCGGCCGTGGCGTTCGCTTCGGGGACGAACGTGCCGTGTTGCGCGACGAACGGGGTCGTTCCATCGGCGAACGACCCGTCGGTCCCGTCGGGCCGTCGCCGCCCGGCCCGGCGGCGACGCGGCACGCCGGTCGCGCCGGGGTCGTCGGCGCCAGGGTCGCACCGGCCCGGGTCCGCTGCGCTCGTTGCGACCGAACCGCCTGCGAGGCAGTCGCTTTCGAGGACCGGTGGGGACGGCGGTTCGTTCGGCCGGGGTCGTGGGGGCGGCACGGGCGTGGGAAGTGGTCCGCGCCCCATCCGGTCCGCCGCTGTGACGGAGGCGTCGTCGGCCGCCGGGCATGCTCGTACCCTGTTCGTTATGCAGACGCAGTTCCTCCGCCCCGCATCCGACTCCTCTCCGAGCCGAATCGACCATCCGGCGTTCCGGCAGAAGGTCGTGTCGGCGGAGGAAGCCGTCCGCTGGATCCAGCCCGGCCACACCGTCGCCATCAGCGGTTTCGCCAGTGCCGGCACGCCGAAGGCGATCACCCCGGCGCTCGCGGAACGCATCGGGGCCGCGCGCGCCGCCGGCACCGACTTCACGGTCAACCTCCTCACGGGCGCGTCGGTCTCCGCCGAGACCGAGCGGATGCTGTCGGAGGTGGCCGGCATCTCCCTGCGGATGCCGTACCAGGCCGAGCCCACCGCCCGCCGCAACATCAACAACGGCCGCATGGACTACGTGGACATCCACCTGTCCCACGTCGCCCAGCAGGTCTGGGAGGGCTACTACGGGCACGTCGACGTCGCGGTCGTCGAGGTCTCCGGCGTCACCGAGACCGGTGAACTGATCCCGTCCGCGTCGATCGGCAACAACAAGACCTGGCTCGACGTCGCCGAGAAGGTGATCCTCGAGGTCAACTCGTGGATTCCGGCCGCGATGACGGGCATCCACGACGTGTACTACGGCACCGCGCTGCCGCCGCACCGCAAGCCGATCATGCTCACGGACGTCGAGGACCGCATCGGCCAGAGCACGTTCCGGGTCGACCCGGACAAGGTCGTCGCCGTCGTCGAGACCCACGCCCGCGACAGCGCCAGCCCGCTGACCCCGCCGGACGCGGTGAGCCAGGCGATCGCCGCGCACGTGCTCGACTTCTTCGAGCACGAGATCTCCCGCGGCCGGCTGCCCGCGGACACGCTCCTGCCGCTGCAGTCCGGCATCGGCAACGTGGCCAACGCCGTCCTCCAGGGTCTCGATGCCGGTCCCCACAAGGGTCTGACCTGCTACTCCGAGGTCATCCAGGACGGCATGCTGCACCTGATCAAGCACGGCACGGTCCGCTTCGCGTCCGCCACGTCGCTGGCGCTGAGCGAGGCCGGAATCGACGAGCTGGTGTCGAACATCGACTTCTACCGCGAGCACATCGTGCTGCGCCCTCAGGAGATCAGCAACCATCCCGAGATCGTGCGCCGCCTCGGCATCATCGCGATGAACGGCATGCTCGAGGCCGACATCTACGGCAACGTCAACTCCACTCACGTCATGGGCACCAAGATCATGAACGGGATCGGCGGATCCGGCGACTTCGCCCGCAACGGCTACCTGTCGATGTTCCTGAGCCCGTCCACCGCGAAGGGCGGCAGCATCTCGTCGATCGTGCCGATGGTGCCGCACGTGGACCACACCGAGCACGACGTGCAGGTCCTCGTCACCGAGCAGGGACTTGCGGACCTGCGCGGGTTGTCGCCGCGGCGCCGGTCCCGGGTCGTCGTCGACAACTGCGCCCATCCGGACTACCGGGACATGCTGCACGACTACGTCGACCGGGCCGAGGCCGTGCCCGACGCCGGGCACACCCCGCACCTGCTCGGCGAGTCCCTGTCCTTCCACCAGCGTTTCCTGGAGTCGGGATCCATGCTGGCACAGTAAGTTCCGAGGGGCCGCCGGCCGGCGCCGTCAGCCGCCGGCGACCGGCGCGGGGTCGATCGGCTGCTGCGGGAGCGACTGCGTGACCGCCGCCGACATCGTCTGCAGCGGAGTCGGACCCGAGCCGTTCGGCACTGTCAGCGCCACGTACACCGGGCGGTCCACGACGAACCAGGTGCTCGCATCGATGCCCTCCGCGGCGCCGGACACCTCGAACCACTGGACGCCGTCGACCACCTGCAGCGCCGCCGCCTGATCGAACTCCGCCGGCCGCTCGAGCCCGCACCGCAGCACCACCGGCTCACCCTCGACGGGCTGCCATGCCGCGGCCCCCACCGGGGCCGGGTCGGCCAGCTCCGCGCGGCGGAGGTCGCCGACCTCCTCGGGCAGCGCACCCAGCAGCGCCGCGCACTCCGGGGACTCGGCCTGCGGCGCCACCACCGGCCCCAGCGCCACGGGCGCCAGCTCCGGGGTGCGGTTCGCCAGCACCGCCGCCACCACGATGCCGATCAGCAACGCCACCGGCAGCGCGACGGCCGTGGCGATCAGCGCGGGACTGCGGTGGTG
>NZ_JBSNCE010000038.1:0-54468 GCF_053764755.1 Rhodococcus sp. 2H158 | reverse complement strand
CCATCGGCACCGTGCAGATCAGGGCGAATTCCTTCTTCTTGATCGGCAGGCCGTAGTGGGCGATGAAGTTGTAGTTGGTGATCGCCGAGCCGGTGGCGACGACCTTGGCGCCGGAGACGATCAGGCCGGCGTCGGTCTCCTTCTCGACCTTCATGAACACGTCGCCGACCTGGTCCGGGGGCAGCTGCCGGTCCACCGGGGGGTTGATGATGGCGTGGTTCCAGTACAGGACCTTTTCCTGCGATTCGCGGTACCAGCGCTTGGCGTTGTCCTGGAACGGGGCGTAGAGCTCGCTGTTGGCGTTGAGGGTGCCGAGGAAGGAGGCCTTGTAGTCGGGGGACCGGCCCATCCAGCCGTAGGTCATCCGCGCCCAGGTGGCGATGGCGTCGCGCTCGGCGAGCAGGTCGTCGGCGGAGGTGGGGGTGCGGAAGAACGGCATGGTCACCCCGCCGTTGCCGGTGTCGGTGGGACAGGTGAGGGTGTCGACGTGCTCGCCGGTGTGCAGCGAGTCGTAGAGGCGGGCGGTCATGCGGATGGAGTTGCGGAACGCCGGATGGTTGGTGAAGTCCCTGACCCGCTCGCCGTGCAGCCAGATCTCGCGGCCGTCCTTGATCGATTCGATGTACTCGTCCCCGGTCATCGGCCGCGTGGCGAAATTCTGCTGCCGGTTCGCCGGGGAGTCGGCGGCGACGTTCACTGTGGAGCGGTCGATCGTGTTCTCGCCGGGACGGGACTCGAGAGTGGTCATGGATATCTCCTTGCGGGTGAAGGGAACTGGTAAGTGGTTCCGGGCGGTGGTCAGTTCACCGCGGCATCGAGGTGGAGCGGGGTGAACCGGGTCCGAGCGTCGAACCAGCCGCTGTGCGGATCGTCCATCGAGCCGTTCCATGCGGCGGAGGCGCTCGGCGCGCCGAGTTCGTGGAAGGTGCTCCGGTAGAACAGCAGCGGGGCGGTGTCGCGGCACTGGGCGTCGACGATCTCGCCGATGTAGATCACGTGGTCGCCGCCGTCGTACTCGCGCCACGGCACGCAGGACAGGGTCGCCGCGGCCCCGGCGAGCACCGGCGCCGTGGGTCCGTCCTCGAACACCGGACCGGGGGTCTGGGGCCGGCCGGCGAAGTGCAGGGCGGTGTCGACCTGATCCGCGGCGAGGATGTTCACCGCGAACGGTGCGCCGGAGAGGAAGCCGCACGCCTTCGACGTGCGGGTCAGGGTGACCTGGCACAGCCGGGGCTCGAGGGACACGGCGGTGAACGCGGTGACCGTCGCGCCGTGGGGTGTGCCCTCCTGGTTGGCGCAGGTGATCACGGTGACGCCACTTGCGAACTGTCCGAAGATGTTCCGGAGCCGACGCTGTTCCATTTCGGCGCTCCTCCCGGGTCGATCCGTGCTGGTGTGATGTAGACCATAGGAGCGGGTGGGCGCCGGCTGCGATCCGCTGAACGCGGTCGCTATCCGGTTTGCGCGGTCGGCGTGACCGATGGCCTCGTTTGCCCGGAGACGTGTTGCCCATCACACTGGGCAGTGGGTCCCGGGTATACCGGGACGAAGGTCCCGAGTGGCGAACAGCGCCGAAGGTCCCGGGGACGGAAACGGAGGTACAGGGTGAGGTCGACGCCTGATCCGGCCGATTGGGGCGAAGCCGAGCATGTGGTGTCCGACGCGTACTTCCCGCACACCCTGGCTCCGCTGGCCGCCGGCACGGAACCGCACGTCGATGTCCGCGCGCTGCAGCTGGGTCCGCTGCGGCTGGCGCGAATCGGATGGGGCGCCGAGGTCACGGTGCAGTCGGACCATCCGGGTGCCTATGCGGTCAACATCCCCCTGTCCGGGCGCATCGAATCGGTGACGGCGGGCCGCGAGGTGGTCTCGGTGCAGGGACAGGCGTCGGTGTTCCGGCCGGACACCGCCGCCACCATCACCCGCTGGACCGACGACTGCGAGATCGTCGGCGTCAAGCTCGACCGCGACTACCTGGACCGTGAGTTGGCGCGGATCCTGGGACGTCCCGACCTGCAGTTGCCGGAGCAGGTGGACCTGACCGGGGAGGCCGGGCAGAGCTGGATGACCCTGTTGCGGTCGGTGGTCGACCAGCTGCGCGCGGACGAGGAGCTGTGGCGCAACCCATTGGTCGCCGAGCAGCTCTCCGGCGCCCTGACCTCGGCATTCGTGCTCGCGGTGATGCCCGAGGGCGGGACCGGCACCGCGGCGCGACCGCGGATCGTCAAGCGGGTCCTCGACCGCATCCACGAGGATCCGGCCCAGCCGTGGACGTCCGCGGACATGGCCGAGCTGGCGGGCGTGAGCGTGCGCCGCCTCCAGGAGGGATTCCGCGAGTACCTGGGGGTCTGTCCCCGCGACTACCTGCTCGACCTGCGCCTCGAGCGGATCCACCAGGAGCTCGCGGCCGGTGACCCGGCGGCGACGTCGGTCACGGAGGTGGCCATGCGCTGGGGGATGACGCACACCGGCCGCTTCGCCGCCGCCTACCGCCGCAAGTACGGTGTGACCCCGTCCGCGACCCTGCGCGGCTGACGAGACCTACCCGCGGTACCCGAGGTCGGCGCTGAGGGCGTTCGCGGACTTCACCAGGCAGTCCGCGGCGAGCGCGCGGAATTCCTCGGGCGTGTGCCGGGCCGTCGACGTCGAGCAGGCGAGCACACCGACCACGGTGCCGGCGGCGTCGCGCACCGGCGCCGCGGCCGAGATGAGGCCCTCCTCGAGCTCGGCGGAGGTGAGCGCGTAGCCCTGGGCGCGCACCCGGGCCAGCTCGGCCCGCAGTTCGTCCGCGTTGCCGACGGTCGCGGTGGCGAGCTTCTCGAAACTCGTGTCGGCGACGACCTGCTCGACGGTGTCGGTGGGAGCCCACGCCAGCAGCGCCCGGCCCATCGACGTCGCGTATGCGGGGACCCGGGTGCCCACCGAGACGTTGATGCTCATGATGCGCCGTACCGGGACCCGGGCGGCGTACACCACCTCGGCGCCGTCGAGAACGCCGAGGGAGGCGGATTCGCCGGTGTACTCGGAGATCTCGACCAGCCGCGGCATGGCGGCCTCGACCAGGGTGTGCGAGGCGGAGTAGTGCTGACCGATGCTGAGCACGCGCGGGGTCAGTGACCATCGGCTGCCCGTGTTGCTCACGTAGCCGAGCTTCTGCAGGGTCAACAGGATGCGGCGGACCGCGGGCCGGGACAGGTCGGTCTTCGCTGCCAGTTCGGCGAGGGACGGGTTGGGGTGCTGTTCGTCGAACGCGAGCAGCACTGCGAAGCCGCGCTCGATGCTTTGGACGAAATCCCGGTCCTGGCTAGGCATTGCTGGCTCCTACCTGCGGTTTCGGCGCCCGGGGTCACCCGGGTGTTGACAATCACCTGTGACTGGACGCACAGTATGTGTACGCACTGCGATACACAAGTACGCACAGCGTACAACCCGAGTGGCGAGAGCGCCAGCCCCGCGATCACCACGACAGCTTTCGTGACCATCGTTCGAGCCTCGCCGAGGAGGACACATGACCACCACCGAGAACCCCACCGCCCACGCGTCCGGCAATGCGGCCACCGACAAGTTCAAGAACGAGCGCGTCTCGTCGGACACGTCGGTCGAGCGTGCCGCCGCCATCTACAAGGATGTGCTCGGGGCGTTCGCCGAGATCATCCACAAGCACGAGGTCACCTACGACGAGTACCGCGTGCTCAAGCAGTGGATGATCGACGTGGGCGAGTACGGCGAGTGGCCGCTGTGGCTGGACGTCTTCGTCGAGCACGAGATCGAAGAGGTGCACTACAACCGCAAGCACTTCACCGGCACCAAGGGCAGCATCGAGGGCCCGTACTACGTGGCCGACTCCCCGAAGCTGCCGGCCAAGTGCACCATGCCGATGCGTGAGCAGGACAAGGCGGCCGACTCCCTGATCTTCCAGGGCCGGGTCACCGACCTCGAGGGCAACGGACTGCAGGGCGCCACCATCGAGTTGTGGCACGCCGACGCGGAGGGCCTCTACTCCCAGTTCGCCCCCGGCATCCCCGAGTGGAACCTGCGCGGCACCGTCGAGTGCGACGACGAGGGCAACTTCGAGATCACCACCCTCAAGCCCGCCCCCTACAAGATCCCCGCCGACGGCCCGACCGGATGGTTCATCGAGTCCTACGGTGGACACCCGTGGCGCCCCGCCCACCTGCACCTGATGGTGAAGGCCCCCGGCAAGCGCTCGATCACCACCCAGCTGTACTTCCAGGGTGGCGAGTGGGTCGAGGACGACGTCGCGACCGCGACCAAGCCCGAGCTCATCCTCGATCCGCAGCCGAACGCCGAGGGCGTCGACGAGGTGACCTACAACTTCGTGCTCGACCCCGAGGCCTGATCGTCTCCATGGACCGGGTCCACGTGAGTTGACGAATGCCGGTGTCCACCAAGAGGACACCGGCATTCGTCGTCCCCGAGGGTCCACTGTTGCCCGCACCACCGCCGATATCCGATTGTGAGCTGTTCGATGTCCGACCCCGACCTGAAGATCGTCTCGATCGACACGACGATCATCGACGTGCCGCTGGTGCGTCCGCACAAGTTCGCCACCACCACCGCCGAGAAACAGCCCATCCTGCTCGTGGCGATCACCACCGCGGGCGGCGTCACCGGTTACGGCGAGGGCGTCGTGCCCGGCGGTCCGTGGTGGGGTGGTGAATCCGTCGAGACGATGAAGGCGATCGTCGACGGCTACATCGCCCCCTACATCGCCGGCCGCGCCGTCGACGAGATCAGCGGCATCATGGTCGACATCGAACGCGTCGTCTCCGGCGCCCGGTTCGCGAAGGCCGCCGTCGACGTCGCCCTGCACGACGCCTGGGCCCGCGCCCTCGGCGTCGGCGTGCACGCCCTGCTCGGCGGCGCCTTCCGCACCGGGGTCGACGTGCGCTGGGCGCTCGGCGCCGCGCCGGTCGAGGAGATCCTCGAGGAGGTCGAGGAGAAGATGGCGGCACGCCTGAACTTCGCGTTCAAGCTCAAGATGGGCGCGCTCGACCCGAAGGTCGACACCGAACGTGTCGTCACGATCGCGCAGGCCCTCGAGGGCAAGGCCGGCGTCAGCATCGACGTCAACGCCCGCTGGGACCGGTTCACCGCGCTGCGGTACGTCCCGCAACTCGTCGACGGCGGCGTCGAGCTCATCGAACAGCCGACCCCCGGCGAGCAGCGCGAGGTCCTCGCCGAGATCAACCACCTGGTGTCCGCCCCGGTCATGGCCGACGAGTCCGTGCAGACGCCGCATGACGCGCTCGAGATCGCCAAGCTCGGCGCCGCCGACGTCATCGCCCTCAAGACCACCAAGTGCGGTGGGCTGCAACGCAGCAAGGAGGTCGTGGCCGTCGCCAAGGCGGCCGGAATCCGCTGCCACGGCGCCACCTCGATCGAGGGGCCCATCGGCACTGCGGCGTCCATCCACTTCGCCTGCGCCGAGCCCGGGATCAACTACGGCACCGAGCTGTTCGGGCCGCAGCTGTTCGCCGTCGAGCTGCTGCAGACCCCGCTCGACTATTCCGACGGGCAGGTGCACCTGCCGCAGGGTCCCGGCCTCGGCGTCGAACTCGACATGGACGTCGTCAAGCACCTCGCCCGCGACTGACCCCACCCGTGCGCGGTTTCGGTAGGAACAGCTACCGAAACCGCGCACGGCCCGAAAGGAGTACTCACCATGGCACTGTTCCACGTTCGCATGGACGTCGACATCCCCCGCGACCTCGACCCCGAGGTGCGGGCCGAGACCGTCGCGCGGGAGAAGGCCTACAGCCAGGAACTGCAGCGCGAGGGCAAGTGGCGGGAGATCTGGCGCATCGTCGGCAAGTACAGCAACATCAGCATCTTCGACGTCGACTCCGCCGACGAACTCCACGAGATCCTGTGGAACCTGCCGCTGTTCCCGTACATGAACATCGAGATCATGCCGCTGACCAAGCACGGATCCGACATCAAGGACTAGTGGCCGCCGGCAGGCCATACTCGGGTGATGGACCTGCCGCTGCACGACGTCTATGCCGAACCCACCCTCGCGGACCTGATGCCGTCCGTGCTCGCGTCCGCGGGGGTGCCCGGCGAGGCCAACCGTCTCGCGCTCGACGAGCAGTCCCGCACCGTCGTGTTGCTCGTCGACGGCATGGGTTGGAACCTGCTGCGGCGCAATACCGCCGCCGCCCCGTTTCTCACCGGACTCGACGGCCGGCCGATCCGCGCCGGATTCCCCACCACCACCGCTGTGAGCATCGCGTCGCTGGGCACCGGCCTGGCCTCCGGCGCCCACGCCATCACCGGTTACCAGTCCTACGTCGAGGAGATCGACGCCCCGTTCAACTGGCTGCGCTGGACCCTCGCCGGGACCGCGGTCGACCAGCGTGAGCGGCTCGTCCCCGAATGGGTGCAGCCCCACCCGACGGCGTTCGAACGCGCCGACGCCGCCGGGCTCACCGTGACCACCGTCGTGCCCCGCAGCTTCGACGGCAGCGGGCTCACCCGGGCCGTGCTGCGCGGCGGCAACTTCGTCGGTGTCTCCGCCTACGGCGACCTGCTCGCCCACGTCGTCGCTGCCGTCGCCGCCGACGACCGCACCCTCGTCTACTGCTACCTCGGCGAGGTCGACACGATCGGCCACCTCTACGGACCCGAGTCCCCGTCCTGGACCGCGCAGCTCACCGTCGTCGACCGGTTCGTCGAGCAGCTCGTCGCGGCCCTGCCCGCCGGGGCGCGGCTGCTGATCACCGCCGACCACGGCATGGTCGACGCCTCCCGCGGACGTCGCGCCGACTTCGACCACATCTCCGGCCTCTCGGAGGACGTCGACGCGATCGCGGGCGAACCCCGCTGCCGGCACGTGCACACCCGGCGGCCCGACGCAGTGCTGGAGCGGTGGCGCAACGAACTCGGCGACGACATGTGGACCGGCACCCGCGACGACGTGATCGCCGGCGGCCTGTTCGGCCCGGACCCGTCACCCGCCGCGTGCCGACGCATCGGTGACGTCGTCGCGATCGGCCTCGGCGAGTCCACGGTGATCCGCTCCGACGGCGAGCTGGTCATGTCGCAGCTGCCCGGACAGCACGGTGCGCTGACCGAGGAGGAGCTGCTGGTGCCGTTGCTGCAGGTCTGAGAGCCGAGGGGCCGGCAGATACGTGTGACGGAGAGTACCTCGACCGGGTACCGGCCTCGTCCTATCGTGGCGTACATGCACACCCACGGATCGACGATCTGGCACTGGACGGTGAGCCTGCGGGCGATCCTCGTCTTCTGGTTCGTGCGGATCTTCGTGAAGCCGCTCTTCACCTGGTGGCCTGCCACCGACCGGGGCATCGAGACCCTCAGCCGGCTCGACCGTCGCGTCGACAAGCTGCTGCCCCGCCCGCGTGGCGTCGACATCAACCCCCTGACCCTCGGCGGGGTGCCCAGCGAGCGCATCGAACCGCCGCGCCCCGCCCGGGACTCGCTCGCCGGGGCCACCATCCTGTACTTCCACGGCGGCGCCTTCGTGTTCTGCGGCCTCGCCACCCACCGCACCGTGTGCTCACTGCTCGCCGCCGAGTCGGGGGTTCCGGTGTACTCCGTCGCCTACCGGCAGCTTCCCGTGGGCTCGATCGGTACCTCCGTCATCGACGCGATGGCTGCTTACACCGCGCTGCTCGAGACGGTCGAGGACCCCACCCGCATCGTCGTCGCCGGTGACTCGGCCGGCGGCTACCTGGCGATGAAGGTCGCCGAGATCGCCGCGCTGCGCGGCATGATCCGGCCGGCCGCGGTGATCGGCTACTCGCCGCTGCTCAACCTCGAACTCGAGGAGCACGACCCCGACTTCATGAAGCGCGACGCGTACCTGCCGATGCGGCAGGTCGAGAAGCTGCGCGACCGCTGGCTCGCCGGTCCCGACTACATCGAGGGCGAGGAGTCGCCCGTCCGGGCCGATCCGGCGCTGTTCCCGCCCGTGTTCTTCTCCGTCGCCGAGTACGAGATCACCCGACCCGACGTCGAGATCATGACCGGCGCCTTCGACGAGGTGGGCGCGACGGTCGAGACCCACCTGTGGGCCGGTCAGGTGCACGCCTTCCCGGTGATAGGGCAGGTGCTGCCCGAGGCCCGCACGCTGCTGCACTACAGCATCGACTTCGTGCGGCGCACCGTCGTCGCGCAGGAGCGTCGCCATACGGCATGACCCCGTGGTGGCGGCCCGATGTCACATCCATTCGATCCGAGCGACGCGGTGTGACATTCGGTCGCATGCCCGAGCGGTCGGTCGCACGCCCGAGCGGTCAGGTGTTGGTGTCGGACGGGTTCGGGGTCTCGGGGAACCCGGCGGACGGGGGCCCGTCGTCGCCGGCCGTGCACGTGACCCCGAGGGTGTAGGCGCTCATCGACAGCGATCCGTACGCGAAGCCGTCGACCAGTGGCTCGACGAGATCGTCGCCCACACCCGCCAGGCCCGCGAGGTACAGCAGCGGCAGGAAGTGATCCGTGGTGGGGACCGCGTGGTCGAAGTCGGCGTGCCCGTCGAGACTCGCGACGCCGTCGGGGCGGTCCATGATCATGACCCGCGCCGCCGCGTCGAACCGGTGCGCCCAGTCGAACCCCTCGTCCGGGAGGCGCCGATCCATGCCGGCGAGGTTGTGCACGATGTTGCCGCTGGCCACGACGAGCACGCCCCGTTCGCGTAGCGGCGCGAGCTTCGCGCCGAGTTCGAGGTGGTAGTCGAAATCCTTGTAGGCGTTCAGGCTCAGCTGCACGACCGGCACGTCCGCAGCCGGGAAGGCGTGGGTGAGCACCGACCAGGTGCCGTGGTCGATGCCCCACGAGTCGACGTCCGCGCCGACCCAGGTCGGATGCACGGCGTCGGCGATCTCCTCGGCCAGTTCGGGCAGCCCCGGCGCCGGGTACTGCACGTCGAACAGTCGCTGCTCGAAGCCGAAGAAGTCGTGGATCGTGCGCGGGCTGGGCATGGCGGTGACGGCGGTGGCGTTGATGAACCAGTGCGCCGAGATCGCGAGGATCGCGCGCGGCGTGGGGACCGCGCGCCCGAACTCCCGCCACGCCTGGGTGTAGCGGTTCGCGTCGAGCGCGTTGCGGGGGCTGCCGTGCCCGAGGAACGCGGCCGGCATGCGCGCGGACGGTTCGGCGGCCACGTCAGGTGAGCCTCGGCCGGAGCCATTCCACGAGGTCGTCGAGGACCTGCTTCTTCTCCGGTTCGTTGAACACCTCGTGGTAGAGGCCGTCGTACAACTTCAGGGTCACGTCCGGCGACCCGACCCGCTCGGCGACGAGCCGGCTGCCGGCCGGGGCGGTCAACCGGTCCTCGGCGCCGTGCTGCAGCAGGACCGGCAGGTTCAGCGCAGGCAGCCGGTCGGGGAGGCTCTCCCCGGTGACGACGAGGGCCCGCGCGATGCCGGCGGGCACGAGCCCGTGGTGCACCAGCGGATCGGCTTCGTACGCGGCGACGACGTCGGGGTCGCGGGAGACGCCCGCGGAGTCGAGCTTCTGCACCGGTAGCTGCGGCAGCACGCGCCCAATGAGCTTGCCGAGTTCGACGACGACGCGCGGCGTGCCGGAGGTGACGTCGACCGCGGGGCCGGAGAGGACGAGGGCGGTGAGCTCGTCGGGATGTTCGAGCGCGTAGGCCAGGGCGACGGCCCCGCCCATGGAGTGGCCGAGCAGGAACCGCGGCAGGCCGGGGTTGTCGAAGGAGGCGATGCCGAACAGCCGGTTCACGTCGCCGGTGTACTCGGCCATCTCCCGCAGATATACGCGCCTGCCGCCGGAGCGGCCGTGCCCGCGGTGGTCGAGCGCGTACACCGTGAGGCCGAGATCGCCGAGGCGCTCGATCACGTGGTCGTATCTACGTGCGTGTTCGCCGAATCCGTGACACAGCACGAGCACGCCGGTCGGGTCCCCGCCGGGCGACCACACGTCGTAGACGATGCGGGTGCCGTCGGCACTGGTGAACGAAGTCTCGGTTCGCTGCATGATCGCTCCTCACCGCGTGGATCCGCCGCCGGATCGGGTCATCCTTCCACGAAACGCCGCCGGATCGGTGCGCATTGCGGCGACCGCGCGGCTGCGTGTTCAGTCCTCGGGTCCCGGCGGTGCCTCGCTGGTCATCGACCGTCGCAGCGCGAGGATCAGGCTCGACATGGCCGACGAGCGGGGCGCGTCGCTGCGGACCACGCCGCACACCGGGACGCTGAGGCGATTGCGCGCCTCGCGCATGTAGGCCAGGCCCGTCCGGGGGGTCTCCGCGGCGGTGCTCGGGTACAGGACCGTCCACGCCCGCGGATTGGTGATGACGTCGAGGGTGGCGGTGTGGTCGCTCGCGATCGACGGCCCGAGCTGCACCCGGCGTCCCACCGCGCGGAAGGCGTCCTCGATCACCGTGTGGATGAGCACCTGGCTGGGCCGGGGCGGCAGCAGCAGCGGGTAGGGCGCCAGGTCGCCGAGGTCGACGGTGGAGAACGCGGAAAGCGGGTGCCGGCTCGACGTGACGATGACCAGGTCCTCGATCCCCAGTTCCACGGTCTCGAGACCCGGGCGGTCGACGCCGCCGCGGATCAGGGCGACGTCGGCGTCGCCGCCGGCGACGGCGTCGATCCGGTCGGCGAAGCTCTTGATGACGAACTCGATGTCGATCGCCGGGTACTGCTCGCGGACGTGGGCGATGGCATCGAGGCTCTGGGACGCGAAGGTCATGTTGGCGGCGATGCGGATGCGGTTGCGTGGTTCGCGCGCCACCGCATACGCCTGCGCCTCGAGGCTGAGCACCTGCTGCGCGATGGGGACCAGCCGCGAACCGGCGGGGGTCAACCGCACCACCCGGGTGGACCGCTCGAACAGCGACGTATCGAGTTCCTTCTCGAGCCGGGTGATCTGGTGACTGATGGCGGACTGGGAAATGAAGCACTTCTGCGCGGCCCTGCTGAAGCTCAGCTCCTCGCTCACGGCGAGGAAGTAACGCAGCTGCCGGAAGTCCATGCCCCCATCCTACTTATGAGCGATCGAGATAAGACTTCCGCGAATACGGCAGGTTGGTGGTCATCGGACTGTCTCCTCCATACGGTGGTTGTCATACATCGACTTCAAGGTGGAGGTAGAGGTAATCGTGGGTAGCGCAGCAGTGACCGATCGGACCGAGGTCGTCGTCGTCGGTTCGGGCTTCGGCGCGCTGGCAACGGCGAAGAAGCTCGCCAAGGCCGGGACGCCGTTCGTCCTGATTTCGGAGACCACCGAACATCTCTTCCAGCCCCTGCTGTACCAGGTCGCCACCGGCGTGCTCTCGGCCGGCGAGATCGCCCCGTCGATCCGCTCCATCCTCGCCAAGTACCCCAGCGCGGACGTCCGCCTCGGCCGGGTCGTCGACGTGCGGCCCGACGTGCACGAGGTCGACTACGTTGCCGGCGGCGTCGTCCACACCGTCGGGTACCGCTCGCTCGTCGCGGCGACCGGTGCGCGCCAGGCGTACTTCGGCCGCGACGAGTTCGAGAAGGTCACCTACGCCCTCAAGACCGTCGAGGACGCCGAGCGGCTGCGCCGGCAGATCCTGCGGTGCTTCGAGGAGGCGCACACCACCACCGACCCGGAGCGCCGCCGCAACCTGCTGAGCTTCGTGGTCATCGGTGCCGGCGCGACGGGCGTCGAGCTCGCCGGCCAGATCAAGGAACTCGCGGGCCGCTACTTCGAGCAGTCGTTCCACGACATCAGCGCCGACGACGTCTCCGTCACCCTCGTCGAGGGCGCGGGCGAGGCCCTCCCGGCCTTCGGTGGCAAGCTCAGCGAGTACACCAAGCAGTCGCTGCAGAAGTCGGGTGTCGACGTCGTGCTCGGCACCTTCGTCACCGACATCGACGAGCACGGTGCCACGCTCAAGGCGGGCGACGAGGAGCGCCGGATCACCGCCGAGACGATCATCTGGTCGGCCGGCGTGCGCGCCAACGACTTCGCCGGAGTCCTCGCCGAGCGCACCGGCTGCGCCACCGACCGTGCGGGCCGGCTGCTGGTCAACCCGGACCTCACCGTGGGCGGCTACGCCGACGTGTACGCCATCGGCGACATGACGTCGCTGAACAACCTGCCCGGGCAGTCGCCCGTCGCGATGCAGGGTGGCCGCCACGTCGCGCGGACCATCCTCGGCAAGCAGCCGGTGGGCACCCGGTTCAAGTACCGGGACAAGGGCAGCATGGCCATCATCAACCGCTTCCGCGCGATCACCCGCGTCGGAAAGATCGAGCTGAGCGGCTTCGTCGCCTGGGTGCTGTGGCTGGCCGTGCACCTGGTCTACATGGTGGGCTTCCGCAACCGCTACGTCGCGGTGATGTCGTGGTTCGGATCCTTCCTCGGCCACCGGCGCCCGCACTTCCACTACGCGCAGGAGCCGCACCGGCTCGACGCCGACGTCCCCGACGACGTGACCGTCTCCGCTGCACCTGCCCAGGTGGACCGCGCTCCCGAGAAGAAGCCGGAACCCGAGAAGGTCAGCGTCCGATAGGACGACTCGACGAGAACCGGGCCCCGTGCCGTTCACTGCGAACGGCACGGGGCCCGGTCTTCTCGCTGCCCCTGCCCCCTGCCCCCTGCCCCCTGCCTCGGCACCCGGCGCTCATCCGCACTCGGGGTGCGGTGCGTTCGCCGGGAAGGCTGTGGGACGTGTGTGGTTGGATGCGGCATGACGACTCTTGCCGAGAAGGCTGTAGCGCTGAAGTCTCTGCACGTTCCGGGTGACCCGGTGGTGCTGCCGACCGTGTGGGATGCCTGGTCGGCGAATCTGGCGGTGCAGGCCGGATTCGCCGCGTTGACGATGGGCAGTCACCCGGTGGCCGACTCGGTCGGCAAGCCGGACAACGAGGGTATGACGTTCGAGGAGCTGCTGACCCGGGTCCGGCAGGTCACCGCAGCGGTCGACGTGCCGATCTCGGTGGATGTGGAGGCCGGTTACGGCGAGGCCCCCGCTCGGATCGTCGAGGGGCTGCTCGGGGCGGGCGCTGTCGGATTGAACGTCGAGGACACCGTGCACAGTGAGGGTGGCCGGCTGCGCGAGCCGGCCGAGCACGCCGAGTACGTGGCCGGGTTGCGTGCCGCCGCCGACGCCGCCGGTGTGCACCTGGTGGTCAATGCCCGCACCGATCTGTTCGTCAAGAAGATCGGTGACGAGTCCGACCGGGTGGACCGGGCGATCGACCGCTTGAAGCTGGCCGCAGATGCCGGCGCCGATGTGCTCTATCCGGTGGGCTTCCACAGCGACGAGATCCAGCGGCGCCTGACGTCGGAGCTGCCGCTGCCGGTCAATGCGATCGCCCACCCGGCGAAGAACGATCTCGCGTCGTTCGCTGCGCTCGGCGTCGCCCGGATCAGCTTCGGGCCGTTGCTGCAGGCCAGCCTGGCCGAGCGGGCGGGTGAGCTGCTGGGGCGGTGGCGCTGAACGATTGCGTGGCCCGCGCCGCCGACATCCCACCCCGCGTCGCTCGGCGACCGCCGACGGTCCGTCACGGCTCCGTCCGCGCCAGCACGTCCAGGTAGTGCTGGTTGTACATCACGCCGAGCACGTTGCCGAACGGGTCGACCACCGAGGCGGTGACGAATCCGGGTCCGTGCTCGACCGGCTTGTCGTGCACCGTCGCGCCCATCGATTCGAGCCGCTCGAGGGCGGCCGCGGGATCGTCGACGTGCCAGTAGGTCGTCGCGGGGCCGGGCTGCGCGGGGCGGTCGTGGGCGACGAACCGGCTGTCGATGATCCCGAGTTCGTGCCCGTGGTCGCCGGTGCGGAACTCGAGGTACGCAAGCCGGCCCTCGACGGAGCGTCGGAAGTACGGCTCGACGCCGAGCAGTTCGGTGTACCAGGCACCGGCGGCCGTCAGGTCATCGGCGAAGAAGCTGACGGTGGAGAGTCCTCGCAGCATGGCTCGTTCCTTTCCTCGGGGGTGTCGACATCCATCCTGCGGGCGAAAGCGCTCACCTTCCGAGCACTTTTCGTGAGACATTTCGGGGGTGCGCGCCGACCGTCTCGTCGCCGCCCTGCTGCTCCTGCAGAGCCGTGGGCGGGTGACCGCCGCCGAACTCGCCGCCGAACTCGAGGTATCCGTGGCCACTGCGCGCCGCGACCTCGAGGCGCTGTCCGCGGCGGGGATCCCGGTGTATCCGCAGCCTGGACGCGGCGGTGGGTGGTCGCTCGTCGGCGGCGCCCGCACCGACCTCAGCGGGCTCTCGGTTGCCGAGGCGCAGGCACTGTTCCTGCTCGTCGGCCCCGCGGCGGCCGTCTCCGGTGAGGTCAAGTCCGCCCTGCGCAAGCTGGTGCGGGCGCTGCCGTCGACGTTCCGGGCCGACGCCGAGGCCGCTGCGGACGCCACGATGATCGATCCCGCCCGGTGGGGCGCGCGAGACCGGCACCGGCCCGAGACGGTCGATGTTCTGCAGGCCGCCGTCGTGCGGCGACGGAGAGTGCGCCTCGTGTACACCGACAGCGCGCGCGAGCGTAGTGAGCGGCTGGTGGACCCGTGGGGTCTCGTCGACAAGGACGACATCTGGTACCTGATCGCGGGGACCGATCGCGGACAGCGCACCTTTCGCGTCGATCGGATCGTCCGGGCCGAACCGACCGACGAACCGGCCGCGCGCCCGGACGGCTTCGCGCTCGACGCCGCGTGGCGGCAGGTCGTCGGCGAGGTCGAGCAGCGGCGGTCACGTACGTGGGCGACCGTACTGCTCGCGGCCCGGTTCGTGCCGATCCTGCGCGACCACTTCGGCCGGCACTGCCACGCCGCCGGCGAACTCGGCGACGGGCGCGTCCGGGTCCGCGTCGCCGCACCGACGCCGCTGGACATCGCTCGCACTCTCGCCGGCTGGGGCGCGATGATCGAGGTGACCGAACCGCCTTCCGTCCGGGCGGAACTCGCCCGGATCGGCGCGGAGCTCATCGGCCGCTACCGCGATCCGGAAAGCACCGGTGCGGCACCGGAACGGGATTGCCGGTAGATCCGGGCTCGCGGAAGAGGTGTGCAGGTCTCTCGTGGTGGCAACGATCCGGCGTGCCGGGCGGGTATTCGGTGACGTGGACGATCGGCGGGTCGAATCGGCTTGTGCGAGAAGAAGTGACGGCGACGACGAGCGGCGGCGATCCGTTCGGCGTCCCCTCCGTCGCGCCCGCACTGCGCGGCCCGCTGTGCGTGGCCGGACGGGTTCTCGGTCGTGCCGGGGGTAGACTCCCGGCATTGTGGGAGAGCCTGGGGATCGCGACGCCGTGGACGCCATCGTCGCGCATTGGGCCGTGGCCCGTCCCGAACTCGACGTGTCGGGGCTGAAGGTGTTCGGCCGCCTCCATCGGAGCTTCCTCGTCTACAAGTCCCGCATCGCGCCCACGTTCGAGGAGCACGGGATCAACGATTCGGGGTTCGACGTTCTCGCCTGCCTGCGTCGCGCCGTGCCGCATCATCGGCTCACCGCGGGGGAGCTGGCCGATCAGACGCTGGTCACCACCGGCGGGCTGTCGCTGCGCGTCAATCGGCTCGAGCAGGCGGGCCTGGTGACCCGATCGAAGGACAGCCAGGACGCCCGGGTGGTGTATGTCGAGCTCACACCCGCCGGTGCCGCGCTCGTCGACTCGGTCGCCGACGCGCACTTCGCCAAGTTGCGCGCGATGCTCGGCGACCTCGACGCCGGCGAGCGCGAGACGCTGGCGCGCCTGCTCGCCCGTCTGGAGCACTCCGCCCGAGCGGCCGAGTTCGAGGACTCGGGCACCGGTGTGGGCGTGGACTCGGACGCCGATCGGCCGGTCTGACACCGCAGTCGGGCGTCCGCCGAGAAAAATTTCGAGACCTCTATGGTGCCCGCCACACCGCTGTGACCTGCGTCTCCTCCGTTTCGGCCCCGTAAATCCGGCGTAAGGACCGGCTGATCTGGGGATTCGGCTATTGACCTCTTTGCGCTAAGACGATACAAATCTCTTAGTGCAAAGATATCGACTCGGCGCGCACCACCCTCCGGTTCCGAGAGCAGCGTGGTCCGCGTCCGTCCCGACCGAACGGACCTCCCTCATGCCCATTGCTTACGCGTCCCCTCTCCAGGTGGGATCCGCCGAGCACGAGCCCGAGTCCGTCGACACGGTCGACGAGATCCTCGTCGCCGGCCGATGGCAGCGTGGACTCGGTGAGTGCATCGAGTCCGTCGACCCCGCCACCGGCCGGGTCTTCGCGAGCCTGCACACCGCGACCGTCGACGACGTCGACCGGGCCGTCACCGAAGGTCTGCGCGCCGCCCACGGCGGGTGGTCGACACTGCTCCCGCACGAGCGTGCACGGGTCCTGCACCGCGTCGGCAACGCCCTCGACGACGAGGCCGAACGGGTGGCACGGCTCCAGACCCTCGACACCGGTAAGGTGCTGACCGAGACCCGGGCCCTGGTTGCCAGCGCCGCCAACACGTTTCGTTACACCGCGGCCGCACTCGAGACGATGGACTCCGCACTGACCACGCCCCGCGGGCCGTGGTTGACCATGTCGACGTACCAGCCGATGGGCGTCGTCGCCGCGATCACGCCGTGGAACTCACCGATCGCGTCCGACGCCCAGAAGATCGCCCCGGCCCTCGCGGCCGGCAACGCCGTCGTGAGCAAGCCCCCGGTGTGGGCGCCGTGGGTGACGCTGCGTCTCGCCCGCATCTGCGAGGCGGCCGGGCTGCCCGCCGGGGTGCTCTCGGTCCTGCCGGGCTCCGGGCGTACCGTCGGCGAGGCGCTGGTCCGGCACCCGGACGTCGCCAAGGTCACCTTCACCGGCGGCACCGAAACCGGCCGGCACCTCGCGCATCTCGCCGCCGACAAGCTCATGCCGATCACTCTCGAACTCGGCGGCAAGTCCCCGACGATCGTGTTCGAGGACGCCGATCTCGAACAGGCCCTCGCCGGCGTCCTCTACGGCGTCTTCTCCTCGTCCGGGCAGAGCTGCATCGCCGGATCCCGGATCTTCGTCCACCGCAGCATCGCCGAGACCTTCACCGGCGAACTCGTCCGGCGCGCAGCGGCCCTGCGTCTCGGCCCCGGCACGGACCCGCGCACCCGGGTGGCTCCGATGGTCACCTTCGCGCATCGGGACCGGGTGGCCGCGATGGTCGACGACGCCGTCGCCGCCGGGGCCCGGGCGTTGTGCGGGGGCGCGATCCCGGCCGACGAACGGCTCTCGTCCGGCGCGTACTACCCGCCCACGGTGCTCACCGGAGTCGACAACTCCGCGACGATCTGCCGCGAGGAGGTCTTCGGTCCGGTGGCCGTCGTGCTGTCCTTCGACGACGAGGAGGACCTGATCGCGCAGGCGAACGACTCGGTGTACGGGTTGGCCTGCGGCATCTGGACCTCCGACTACCGGCGGGCGTGGCGCGTGGCCGGCGCGGTGAAGGCGGGCACCGTCTGGATCAACACCTACAAGCAGTTCAGCATCTCGACGCCCTTCACCGGTCTCGGCGACAGCGGTCTCGGCACCGAGAAGGGACGCGAGGGCATCCGCCAGTACTGCGATCAGAAGAGCATCTACCTCGACCTGTCCGGCGAACCGATCGCCTGGGCCACCCCCGACCCGACAGAAACCCGAAAGGACCCTTCCCGGTGACCGATTCGATGACCGCGACCCACGACCGCGCCGCCCACCCGTACAGCCCCGCCTACGCCGTCGCAGGCTTCGGGTTCGTCTCCGGCGCCCTGTCGGTCGACGAGCACGGAATCGCCGTCGACGGTACGACCGCCGCCCTCGACGCCGCGATCGCCCGCCTCGGCGAGCGCCTCGCGACCATCGGCATGACCCTGGCCGACGTCGTCAAGACCACGTACTTCGTGACCGACGTGACGCTCCGCGACGAGGCGAACCGCCACTACGAGAAGGTCTTCGCCGAGCCCCGGCCCGCCCGCTCGTTCGTCGAGGTCGCCGCCCTGCCCTACGGCGCCACCGTCGAGATCGAAGCCGTCGCGCATCGCGCCTGAACCCCCCACCGCACGAAAGGACCCACCGTCATGGCCGCACCCGAGAAGACCACCGTCGACCTCGAAGCCCTCATCGACTCCTGCATCGCCAGCCGCGACAGCCGCTACGAGGACTGGGACACCCTCGGCTTCCAGGCCGCCAAGGGCGGAGATCGCTTCAAGCGCGCCCAGATCCGCTATATCGGCTCCGGTGCCACCGGCAACCACGAGGGCGACGCCCGCACGCTGCCCGCCGAGCACTTCACCCTGTCCAACATGCGGCTGCCCGCCGGTGCGGTCGGCCCCGAGCACACCCACCACGACGTCGAGGAGGTGTTCTTCGTGCTCGAGGGCGAGCTCGAGGTCGCGGTCCACGACGTCGAGGACGGCACCCGGAAGGCCGTCCGACGGCTCGGCTACCGCGACATGATCCGGGTTCCCGCCGGCGTGCCGCGCAGCCTCGCGAACGTGGGCGACACCGACGCCCTGTTCTGCGTGATCATCGGCGCCGCGAAGCCGCAGCTGCCCACCTATCCGCCGAGCTCGGAGATGTACGGCGTCACCCGCTGACGCCTCCGAGAAGACCCTCCACCGACAGGGAGATCACCGATGGAGCAGTCCGTCCGACGTCGCCTCCGCGTCCACCAGAAGACCTGGGAGGCAGACGGAGTCACCAGCGTGACGTTCGTCGATCCGACCGGTGCGCCGTTGCCGCAGTGGCAGCCGGGCGCGCATCTCGCCCTGCACCTGCCGAACGGTGTGGTGCGCGAGTACTCGCTGTGCTCGGATCCGCGGGACATCACGCGCTGGACGGTCGCCGTGCTGCGCGCCGAGCGCTCCCGCGGGGGCAGCGCCTACGTGCACGAGTCGCTGCAGATCGGCGCGGAGATCGACGTCGACGGACCGCGCAGCGCCTTCGCCCTCGACGCCGTCGCGACCGACCACGTCCTCGTGGCCGGCGGCATCGGCATCACCCCGATCGTCGCGATGATGCGGGAACTGCGGGCGACGGGACGGCCGTGGCGCCTGCTCTACGCCGGACGCTCCCGGCGGGCCATGGCGTTCGTCGACGAGATCGCCGCCCATCCCGCCGAGCAGGTGACCGTCCACGCCGACGACGAGGCCGGGGGCCTGCCGGACCTCGCCGGGCTGCTGTCCGGCCTGCCGCCGACCGCCGTCGTCTACTGCTGTGGTCCCGCCCCCCTCATGGACGCGGTGGCCGCGACCGTCCCGGACCCCGGTCAGGTGCGCACCGAACGGTTCGCGGCCCCGGAACCGGCGCCGCGCTCGGGAGAGGACACCGCCTTCGACGTGATCGTCGAGAGCACCGGCCGCCGCATCCCGGTGCCGCCTACCGTGTCGGTGCTCGACGCCCTCGCCGCCGCCGGTGTGCCCGTACCCAGCTCGTGCACCGAAGGCATCTGCGGGACGTGCGAGGTCGCGGTGATCAAGGGCGACGTGGACCACCGCGACTTCCTGCTCACCGAGTCCGAACACGCCGCCGGATCGACGATGTTCCCGTGCGTGTCCCGTTGCCGCTCCGCCGAACTCGTACTGGATCTGTGAGAAGGGAACCGGAACGCATGTACCACCACCAACTTCCGCGCTACAGTGACTCGCCCGTCTGCCGGCTGCGCGCCCTGCGCTCGGTGACCCTCTCGGTGCCGGACCCCGCCGCGTCGCGGGACTTCTACCACGAGGCATGGGGACTGACGACCGTCGAGGCCGACGGCGACCGATTCTGGCTGCGCGCCACCGGACCCGAGCACCACGTGCTCGCGGTCGAACGGGCGGACGTCAACGCGCTGGGACGGATCAGCTTCGCCCTCGCCACCCCGCGCGAGGTCGACGACGCCGCACTGGCCCTCGACCGGCTCGGCATCCCGATGCTGCGCACGCCGGGCCCGCTCGACGACGCCGGTGGCGGCTACGGGCTGCAACTGGTCGATCCGGAGGGGCGGTGCCTCGAGTTGTCGGCCGACACCCACGCGGTGACCGAGCAGGAACCGGCCGGCCGCCGGGCCATCCCCCGCAAGATCGCCCACGTCGTGCTCAACACGACCGACATCGAACGCACCACCGCCTTCTACACGCAGGTGCTCGGCATGCGGATCTCCGACTGGTCGGAACGGCAGATGTCCTTCCTCCGCTGCAACTCCGACCACCACGTCATTGCGCTCAACCGGGCGTCGTGGCCCTCGCTCAACCATGTGGCGTACGAGATGCAGAGCCTCGATCACTTCATGCGCGGCATCGGCGGGCTCCGGGCGCACGGCATCGCGCCGCAGTGGGGCCCGGGCCGGCACGGCCCCGGCGACAACACCTTCTCCTACTTCACCGACCCCGCGGGCCTGGTGTGCGAGTACACCTCCGAGGTCGCCCAGATCGACGAGGACGCCTGGCTGTGCCGCACGTGGAAGCGCACACCGGAACTGTCCGACCAGTGGGGGACGGCCGGGCCACCCACCACGACCGTGCGCGCCGCCATGGCCGGCAGCCCCGACCCGGGCCACCGCGACCGCGTCGAGGCCCGCGACCCCGACTACTTCTACGGGGCCGGCCTCGCGGCCGGAGCGCCGTCGTGACCGCGGACGCCGCGGTGACCGGGCACCTGCACGTCGAGCGGCTCGGGACGGGGGATCCGGTGCTCCTGCTGCACGGCATCGGCGGCAACGCGAACTCGTGTGCACCGCTCGCGGCGGAACTCGCCGCCCGCGGACACGCGACGTACCGGCTCGACGCCGCGGGGTACGGCCGCTCCGCCGACCCCGCCGGAATGCAGCACGAGCACGCCTCGGACGTCCTACGCGTCCTCGACGACATCGACCCGGTCCGGCCCGTGCACCTGGTGGGCACGTCGTGGGGCGGAGTCGTCGCGCTCGAGGTCGCGCGGCGCCGGCCCGACCGGGTACGCACGCTCGTCCTCGCCGACAGCACCCGGGGATCGGGCACGTCGCCCGAACGCGCCGCCGCCATGCGCGACCGCATCCGCGCCCTGCGCGAGGCCGGCGCCGACCGGTTCGCGGCGGAGCGGGCACCGAAACTCACGGCGCCCGGAGCGCCCGACGCCGTCCGCTCACGCGTCGCCGCCGACATGGCCGCCGTGCGCCTCGCCGGATACGCGGCGGCCGCGGAAGGCATGGCGACCACCGACCACGGGCCCATCCTGCCCACCCTGACCGTCCCCACCCTGGTCCTCGTCGGCGAACACGACGTCGTCACCGGCGTCGCCGAATCGCAGCTCCTGGCGGACGCGATCCCCGGGGCGCGGCTCGTCGTCGTCGCCGATGCGGGTCACGCGGCGATCCAGGAGCAGCCCCGCACGGTCGCCTGCGAACTCGTCCGATTCTGGGAAGGAGCCGCGTGATGAGCGGAACCGTCGTGGTGACCGGGGCCGGCCGCGGCCTCGGCTACTGCATCGCCGAGCGGTTGTGTGCCGACGGACGCCGGGTGGTGATCGCCGAGCGCAACGCGGACACCGCCGAGGGCGCCGCCCGTGCCCTGCGCGAACGCGGCGGCGACGCGATCGCGGTGGTCACGGACATCGCGGATGCCGGCTCCGTGCGCGCTCTCGCGACGCGACTGGCGGACGAGGGTCCGCTGACGGGCCTGGTCAACAACGCGGCCATCGCCGACGGCGTCGGCGGGGACGCGTTCTGGGAACTGTCCGAGAGCGAATTCGACCGCATCACCTCGGTCAACGTGCGCGGCACCTGGATGGTGACCAAGCACCTGTGGCCGCTGCTCGCCGCCAACCGGGGCGCGATCGTGAACATGGCGTCCGACGTGGCCTTCTACGGATCGCCCCGGCTGATCCACTACGTCGCCTCCAAGGGCGCCGTCGTCGCGATGACCCGTTCGATGGCCCGGGACGCCGGCCCGCACGGGGTGCGGGTCAACGCCGTCGCCCCCGGGCTCGTCCGGGTCGAGGCCACCGAATCCGTTCCCGCCGCCCGCTACGCCACCTACGCGCAGGGCCGCGCCCTCCCGCGTGACCAGACCCCCGAGGACGTCGCCGGGGTCGTCCGGTTCCTCCTGTCGGAGGACGCCGCCTTCGTCACCGGCCAGACCGTCGTCGTCGACGGCGGATTCGTCCTGAACTGACCTGCTCGCCCGGCGAGCACCCGAACCCCACGGAGATCCCATGGACCTGCACCTCACCGGACGCACGGTGATCGTCACCGGCGCGAGTTCCGGTGTCGGCCTCGCCACCGCCCGGATGCTCGCCGCAGAAGGCGCCCGAGTGGCACTGTGCGCGCGGGACCTCGACCGCCTGCGCGCCGCCGCCGGCACGTTGACGGCCGACCCGGCCGATGTCCTCACCGTCGCGTGCGACGTCACCGACCGGAACTCCGTGCAGGCCTTCGCCGATGCGGTCGTCGACCGGTTCGGGGGGATCGACGGGGTGGTGTGCAACGCCGGACGCTCGCTGATGTCCACCCTCACCGACACCACCGACGAGCAGATCCGGGACGAGTTCGAACTCAAGATCTTCGGCGCCCTGCATCTGATCCGCGCGGCACGGCCGGCGCTCGCGAAGTCCGATGCGGCCTCCGTGGTGATCGTCAACGCGATCCTCGCGCGGCAACCCGAGTTGCGGCTCGCCGTCACCTCGGCGGCCCGTGCCGGACTGCTCAACCTGGCGCAGTCCCTGTCCGGGGAACTCGCACCCGACGGCATCCGCGTCAACTCGGTGCTGCTCGGCCTCGTCGACACCGGTCAGTGGCAGCGCCGCCACGCCGAATCCGGTGACGGCCGCGCCTTCGACGAGTGGAGCGCCGAGATCGCCGCAGACCGCGGGATCGGACTGGGCCGCTTCGGAATCGCGGACGAGGTCGCCTTCCCCGTCACCACCCTGCTCTCACCCCGCAACAGCTACGTGACCGGCGCGACCGTCGACGTCGGCGGCGGTGTCGGGCGCTACGTCTGACCCGCCAGTGGTCATCTGCATCGGAGGAAACATGGACACCCCCTCATCCGCGTCGGGTCGGCGCGCCACCGGCGGCGACGTCCTCGTGTCGGTCATGCGCCGGCACGGCATCGACACCGCGTTCGGCGTCGTCAGCATCCACAACCTGCCCCTCGTCGAGGCCGTCGCCCGCGACCTGAACTTCGTCGAGGTGCGGCACGAGGCCGCCGCGGTCAACGCCGCGGACGGGTACGCCCGCGCCTCGGGCCGCATCGGCGTGGCGCTGACGAGCACCGGCACCGGCGCCGGCAACGCCGCCGGATCGATGATCGAGGCCCTCACCGCCGGCAGCCGCGTCCTGCACGTGACCGGCCAGATCGAAAGCGAATACCTCACGCCCGAACCGGCCGCGTCGAGCCGCGGCGTGATCCACGAATTCCCCCGGCAACGGCAGATGCTCGACGCCGTCTCCCGGTACGCGGCGACGATCACCGACGCCAAGGACGCCGAGGCGGAACTCGAGGCCGCGATCGCCCGCATCCTGTCGGCGCCGCAGGGACCCGCCAGCGTCGAATGGCCCACCGACCTGCAGTATCTGGCGTCGCCGGACGAACAGCGAGTGGCGGAGGCCCGGATCGCGCAGCCACCGGCCCCCCACGCTGCTGCGCTGGACCACGCCGCCGCGGTGCTCGCCTCCGCCGAGCGGCCGCTGCTGTGGCTCGGTGGGGGCGCCGCCGGCGCCGGCGACGAACTGCGCGCCCTCGCCCACCGGCTCGGGGCCGGGATTCTCACCAGCAACTCCGGACGGGGCATCGTGTCCGAGGACGACGACCTCGTCGTCGGGAACTTCGCGGCGTCCCCCGAGGTCGCCGGGCTCCTCGCCGACGCCGACGTCCTGCTCGCCGTCGGAACCCACTTCCGGTCCAACGAGACCAAGAGCTACCACCTCGCGCTGCCTGCGACACAGGTGCAGATCGACATCGATTCCGCCGCGATCGGCCGGGTGTATCCGGCCACGGTCGGAATCGTCGCCGACGCCCGCACGGCACTGCGCGGCATCCTCGACGCGCTCGACGGCACCGTCCGGCGCGACGAGTGGGCGGCCCGGGTCCAGGCGGCGCGGAAGCGCAGCCGGGCCGCGCTCACCGCATACATCGGCGGCTACGCCGAGATCTGCGAGGGCATGCGCCGCGTGCTGCCCCGCCGGTCGGTGGTCGCCCGCGATGTGACGATCCCGTCCAGCCAGTGGGGCAACCGCCTGCTGCCGTTCTACGAGCGCGAGACCAACATCTTCCCGCTCGGCGGCGGCATCGGGCAGGGCCTCGCCATGGGGCTCGGTGCGGCCCATGCCCGCCGGGACGTTCCGACGGTCGTGATGGCCGGGGACGGGGGTCTGGCCGTGCACCTCGGCGAGCTCGCCTCGCTCGCCGGGTCCGACGCCTGGTGCGTCGTGCTGGTGTTCAACGACGGCGGCTACGGCGTTCTCCGGAACATGCAGGAGGCCAACGGCTTCCGCCGGTCCGGGGTGGATCTGCACACGCCGCGGTTCGATCTGCTCGCCGCCTCGATGGGCATGCCGTACACCCTCGTGCAGCGGCCCGGCGTCTTCGAGTCCGCGTTCGGGGAGGCGATCGCGACGCGCCGGCCCACGCTGATCGAGGTCGACGTGACCGCCCTCGACCCGCAGCCCGGACCGTTCGTGCCACCGGTGCACGTGCCGACGGGAGGTGCCCGATGACCCCGCTGATTCGCGCCGAGGCGGCCTGGTGGACCGACGGGCAGGCCGCCGCGGCGCTGCGCGACGGCCGCGCGGTGCACCTGTACGCCGCGGGCGCCGACGCCGAACCCGCCCTGCGCGCGGCCGATCGTCACGGCACCCTGCTGCGCAGCCTGATCCTGGCCGATCCCGTGTGCGACGTCGACGCCGTCGCCGACCTCCTCGGCCGGATCACCGTCCCCACACTGGTGGTCGCCTCCGCTGTCGGCGACGACACCGATCTGTCCGTGCCGCAGCGGCTCGCGGGTGAGATCGACAACGGAGTCTTCGTCGTCGTCGACGGTTGCCCGGCGCCAATCCACCTCACCCGGCCCGAGTCCTTCACGGAATGGGCGGGCGCCTTCGCCGCCATCGCCGAGGGACTCGCCGCCCGCTACCGGTCCGGGCTCGCCGCCCCCACCCCCCACATCGAAGGAGTTCTCGCGTGAACCGCACTGCGCCGGCACGATTCACAGAACCGTACCTGGAACCACGACAGACCCATCCCGATCCGCTGACCCCCTACGAGGACAAGCTCGCCGGATCACTCATGGAGATCTTCGGGACCGGCACCCACGACCTGCCCGGTGTCGTCGAGGGACTCAACGGCCTGGGCCTGCACGGCCCCGACGGCCGGCCCTGGACCGAGGACACCTTCCGCGCCGAAATGCGACGACTGGGGAGATGACATGACCACCTTCGAGACTGCACAGACCACCACCAGCGGCGCCCCGCGCCCGGCCGGACCGCGGTTCGCCGTCGGTACCCGCCGGCCGATGGACGCCGACGAGATCGCGGCGACCGGCCTGCGCGACCGCTGGTACCCGATCCTTCCGTCGCGCATGGTTGAACCGGGCGCGATGGTCAAGGTCACCCGCCTCGGCGTGGACTGGCTGCTGTTCCGCGACGCCCGGGGCGGGGCCCACATGCTCGAGGACCGGTGCCCGCACCGCAGCGCCCCGCTGTCGGTGGGGCAGCACCTCGGTGACCGCGTCGCCTGCCTGTACCACGGCGTGCAGGTCGACGGAACCGGCACCGTCGTCTCCGTGCCCGGCATGCCCGGATGCGCGCTCGAGGGCAAACGCGCGACCGCCTCGCTGTCGGTGGTCGAGGCCGCCGACACGATCTTCGCGTTCGTGCCCCTGACCCACGACTCCGTGCCGACGCCGTTCGTCCTGCCGGACCGGCTTGCGGACGAGGAGGTGTCGTGGTTCCCCAACTACGCCGAGTGGGCCGGGCCGTGGCGCTTCTACATGGACAACGTGCTCGATCCGATGCACGGGGCCTTCCTGCACCGCAACTCGCACTCGATGTTCGGCGGCGACACCTCGGCGCGGTTCCGGATCCGCGAGACCGACCGCGGGTTCTTCTTCGAGAAGACCGACCAGCGCGGCGTGAACTTCGACTGGGTCGAGTTCGTGCGCGGATCGATGGACTACGTGGACCTCGAGATCCCCTACGCCCCCAATGCCGGTCCCGGCGGCGTGTTCGGCATCGTCGGCATGTGCACCCCGATCGACCGGGACCACTCCGCCATCTTCCACTGGCGCACCCGGCGGGTGTCGGGCTGGGAGCGGGAGGCGTGGCGTTTCCTGTACCGGACCCGGCTCGAGGAACGGCACTGGGAGGTGCTCGAACAGGACCGCGCCGTCCTGGAGGCGCTGGCCGCGGACGCCGACGTCGAGGAACACCTCTACCAGCACGACCTCGGTGTCTCCCGGATCCGCCGGATCTACCGAGCCGACGCGAAGCAGCAGGCGGCGGTGCTCGCGGGAGTGCCGGCGTGAGCGGCGAGACCATGATGCTCACCGTGGTCCTGCGGCACGATCAGAGCCGGAACCTCGAACAGTTGCAGGGCCGGCTCGACGACGCGGACTGGTGGCACGGGTTCCCGCCCGAGGGGTGCGAGGTCGTTTCGTGGGTGGTCGCGATGGGGATCGGGCAGATCGTGACCCTGCGGCTGCCCGCCGATCGGCTGGCCGCCGTCAACGTCGAACTCGAGCGCCGCGCGTGGGGCGTGTTCCGCACCGAGTGCTACCCGACCTACGACTTCGTGCCGGTGCGGGAGCGGCTGACCCGCGAATCCGACGAACGTCGCGGCGCGGTGCTGCGATGACCCGGGTGGGACACCCGGCCGTCCCGGAGCCGCCGCGGCCGGACATGTTCAGCAACGCCCGCGTCGTCGGCCGGCACTTCTTCGTCTCCGGCATGCACGCCGGCACTCCCGACGGTCCCGTCGGCGGTGCCGACGTCTACCGCCAGGCGCGGGAGGCGTTCCGACGCACCCGCGCGCTGGTGGAGGCCTGCGGCGCGCAGGTCGACGACATCCTCGCGCTGCGCATCTACGTCACGGACATCGGAGCCAAAGCCGCCGTCGGGCGGGCCCGCGCCGAGATGTTCCGCGGCGACTTCCCGTGCTCGACCCTGGTCGCGGTGTCGGCCCTGGTCGAGGACGGCCTCAGCGTCGAGGTCGAAGCACAGGGAATCATCTCAGCGGCCGCGACGGCGGACGCGTAACCTTCTGACTCGACGCCCCTGGCAGGGCATCGACCGACCCGAGGACGCCACCATGCGCGGACCCAACACCACATCGTCCACTCCCCGAACCGACGAGGCAGCGCCGAACTGGCCCGTCCTCGTCCTGACCTTCGTCGCCGTCGTACTCGACGGTTACGACACGATCGCCCTGGGCCTGTCGGTCCCGGCGCTCGCGAAGGACTGGGACGTCGCACCGTCCCACTTCACCCCCGCACTGTCCCTGACCAGCGTCGGCGTGGCACTCGGTTACCTCGCCTGCGGCCGGATCGTCGCACGGTTCGGCGCCCGGCGCGTCGTGCTGGCCGCGGTGGTGGTGTTCACCGTCGGCTCGCTGCTGACCGCGTTCGCGTCGACGATCACCGAACTCACCGCCCTGCGCGTGCTGACCGGCCTCGGCCTCGGTGCGGTCCTGCCGGCGGCCGTCTCCCACGCGACGGCCCTCAATCCCGCCCGGCTGCGGCAGTCGATCGCCGTGTTCGTCACCATGGGCATCTCCCTCGGTGCGCTGATCGCCGGGGTGCTGGGCACGCGCCTGATCGGCGCGTTCGGCTGGGAATCGGTGTTCCTCGTCGGCGCCGCGGCCTCGGCCGTCCTGTTGCCGCTGCTGTGGATCGGCCTTCCCGACGGACGCGCCGCCGCCGGCGAGCCCGCGCCGGCCGCCGCCGCGACCGCGTCGGCGGTGCGCGAGGCGTCCGTCGCGCGCCTGTTCGACCCGGGTCTGCGGAGCCGCACGCTGCTGCTGTGGGGCTTCTCGTTCCTGATGTTCACCGTGTACTACGTCTTCTCGTCGTGGTTGCCGACGCTGCTGACGAGCTACGGGTTCTCGGCTGGGCTGGCACCGTTGGGCTCGGCTGCGCTCGGGGTCGGCAGCATCGTCGGTGCGGCGGTCCTCATGATCGGTGCGCTGCGGTTCCGGATGTCGTCGGTGCTCCTGGTCACCACGTCGCTGGCGATCGTCTTCCTCGTCGTGTCCGCGTTCCTCGGTCCCGACAAGGTGCTCTTGCTGATCGTGTTCGGCGGCGTGGGCCTCGGCATCCAGGCCGGCATGATCGGTCAGACCGCGCTGTCGGTGTCGATGTACCCGCAGGGCACTGCGACGACCGCGGTCGGCTGGTCCGCGTCCATGGGACGGCTCGGCTCGGTCGTCGGCCCGGTGGTGGGCGGCGCGCTCATCGGCCTCGGGGTCCCGACCGGCACCATCGTGCTGGTGGCGTGCGTTCCGGTCCTGGCCGCACTGGTCCTCATCGCGGTGCTCGGCTGGATCACCGCTCCGAAGACCCTCTCGAAGTCGGCACCGGCGGCCGTGCCCGCAGGCCGCTGACGCGGCCGGTGTGTCCTTCGGGCTGCTGGAACAGCCCGAAGGACACACGTGCGTCTACACCCGCTCGAACACCGCGGCCAGGCCCTGGCCACCGCCGATGCACATCGTCTCGAGGCCGTAGCGGCCCTCGCGGCGGTCGAGCTCGCGCAGCAGGGTGGCGAGGATGCGGCCGCCGGTCGCGCCGACGGGGTGGCCGAGCGAGATGCCCGACCCGTGGGGGTTCAGGCGCGCGTCGTCGGGCTCGAGGCCCCAGCTGCGGGTCACGGCGAGGGTCTGCGCGGCGAACGCCTCGTTGAGCTCGATCACGTCCATGTCCGCCAGGCTCAGGCCGAGGCGGCCGAGGGCCTTCTCCGTGGCCGGAACCGGGCCGATGCCCATGGTGCGCGGCGGCACGCCGGCCACCGCCCAGCTCGCCAGCCGGGCCAGCGGGCGCAGGCCCAGCTGCGCGGCCTTCTCGGCGGTGGTGACGATCGCCAGCGCGGCACCGTCGTTCTGACCGCTGGCGTTGCCGGCGGTGACGGTCGACTCCGGGTCGATCCTGCCGCGGATCGGGCGCAGCTTGGCGAGGGACTCGACGCGGGTGTCGGCGCGCGGGTGCTCGTCGGTGTCGACGACGAGCGGATCACCCTTGCGCTGGGGCACGGCCACCGGGACGATCTCCTGCGCGAACACGCCGTCCTGCTGCGCGGCCACGGCGCGCTGGTGCGACTGGACCGCCAGGGCGTCCTGGTCGGCGCGGCTGATGGCGAACTCGGCGCGCAGGTTCTCGGCCGTTTCGATCATGCCGCCCGGCACGGGGAAGTCGCGGCCGCCGGCGGTGACCCGGGCGCGGGCCAGGCGGTCGGACAGGGCCACGGCCTCACCCTTGACGCCCCAGCGCATGCCGGTGGCGTAGAACTCGGCCTGGCTCATGGACTCGGCACCACCCGCGAGGATCAGGTCGCTGCCGCCGGACTGGACCTGCATGACGGCCTGCAGGACGGCCTGCAGCCCCGAGCCGCAGCGACGGTCGACCTGCTGGCCCGGAACCTCCACGCCGAGACCGGCGTTGAGGGCGGCGACGCGGCCGAGGGCGGGGGCTTCCCCGTTGGGCGAGGCCTGGCCGAGGATCACGTCGTCGACGTCGGAGCCGGAGATGCCGGTGCGGGCGACGAGCTCGCGAATCACGTTGGCGGCGAGGTCTTCCGGTGCGACGTCCTTCAGGACGCCACCGAAGCGGCCGACGGGGGTACGGAGGGGTTCGCAGATCACTACGTCGCGCATGGCAGTTTCCTTGTCGGTATTCGGGTTCAGTGTTTCTGGGTCCGGGCGAGATCGGCCGAGATCGCCGCTGCCGTCTCGATCACGGCGGGCACGAGTTCGCTCCGCACGGCGTCGAGGCTGTAGCGGGCGGCCTGGGTGGAGATGTTCACGGCGGCGACGACGGCGCCGGAGGCGTCGCGGATGGGCGCGGCCAGCGAGCGGAGCCCCTCCTCGAGTTCCTGGTCGACGATGCAGTAGCCGTCGCGCCGGATCCGGTCGAGCTCCGCGCGCAACCCGTCGGCCGTGATCAGGGTGCGGGAGGTGAGCGGCTCGAGCGTCGCGGTGGCGAGGTACGCGTCGAGTTCGGCGGGGGAGAGCCCGGCGAGCAGGACGCGCCCCATCGAGGTGGCGTGTGCGGGAAAGCGCGTGCCGATGGTGATGGAGACGGTCATGATGCGGCTGACCGGAACCCGTGCGACGTAGACGACGTCGCCGGCGTCGAGCACAGACACCGACGTCGACTCGTGGACCTTCTGCGCCAGCGCCTCGAGGTGCGGGCGCGCCACCTCCGGCAGCGTCAGGCTCGACAGGTAGCTGTAGCCGAGCTCGAGCACGCGCGGGGTCAGCCAGAACTGGGAGCCGTCCGTACGTACGTATCCGAGCTCGACCAGCGTGAGCAGGAACCGTCGCGCGGTGGCCCGGGTCAGGTCGGTGGCCCTGGCCACCTCGCTGAGGGTGCGCCTGGGGTGCTCGGCGTCGAACGCCTTGATGACGGACAGTCCGCGCGCGAGCGACTGCACGTAGTCCGGCGACGCTGCGGTCGCCGCGATCGGGTCGCCGTCGGTGATCGTCATGGTGTAGTGCTCCCCTCGCCGTCTGCGAGCGCCTGCCTGCCGAGCGCGAACGCCCGGTTGCTGTTCGGCACTCCCGCGTAGATCGCGGTGTGCAGGAATACTTCCACGAGCTCGTCGGGGTCGAGACCGGCGCGCAGGGCCGCCCGGATGTGCATGTCGAGTTCGTGCTCGTTGCCGACGGCGGTGAGGATCGCCAGCGTCAGCAGCCGGCGGGTGTGATGGTCCAGTCCGGGCCGGGACCAGACGTCGCCCCACGCGGTGCGGGTGATGAAGTCCTGGAACGGCTCGGTGAACGCAGTGGCCGCCGACATCGCCCGGTCGACGTGCGCGTCGCCGAGCACCGAGCGCCGCACCCGCATGCCCTGCTCGAAGGCGGCGGTGCGCTGCGCGCCGGCGGGGGTGGCGCGGGTGATGTGCTCGCGGATCAGGGCGGTGATCCGGCCCGCCTGTTCGACGTTGGCCAGGTGCGCGCCCGGGTCGACGACGTGGAAGGCGGCGCCGGCGATGCCGTCGGCGATCTGCTCCATGGTGGCCGGCGGGGTGGCCGGGTCCTGGGCACCGGCGACGACGAGGGTCGGCGCGACGATGCGGGCGAGGTCGGGGCGCCCGTCCCACGTCGCCAGCGCCTCGCAGCACGCGGCGTAGCCCTCGTCGCTGGTGCCTGCCACCATCTCGACGTGCCGCGCGACCAGATCGGGGTCGCGTTCGGCGAGGCCCGGGGTGAACCAGCGGCCGACGATGGACTCGGCGATGGACGCCAGCCCGTCGGCGCGGACCGTGGCGGCGCGGTCGAGCCACGGCTGGGCCGGGGCGAAGGCGGCGGACGTGCACAGCAGGGTCAGGGTGCGGACGCGTTCGGGGTGGTGCGCGGCGAGCCACTGGCCGACGGCGCCACCGAGCGACAGGCCCACGAAGTGCACCGAGCCGAGGCCGAGCGAGTCGAGCAGCGCGACGACGTCGCCGCCGAGATCGGCCATCGTGTAGGGGCCGTCGACGACGGGGGACTTGCCGTGCCCGCGGTGGTCGACGGCGACGACGTTGGCGATCGGGGACAGCGCGGTGATCTGCGGCGCCCACATCGACAGGTCGGAGCCGAGGGACCCGAGCAGCACCACCGGCGGAGCGGTGGGGTCGCCGTGCTGTTCGTAGTTGAGCGTGACGGTCATGCCTGTCCTCCAAGGGGCCGGTCGGCGGTGGTGTCGTGGTGGGCCAGGGCGCGGTCGACGAGGTCGCCGGCGTGGCCGAGATAGCGGCTGGGATCGAGCAGGGCGCGGACCCGGTCGGCGCCGAGGTGCTCGACGATGCCGGGATCGCGGTCGAGCGGAGTGCCGGCGCGGACCGCCGCGGTGACGATCTCGCGCGCCGAGCCGGTGTGCTCGGACAGCGCCGCGGCGACCTTCTCCGCGAGGATCGCTCCGCCGGTGAGTTCGAGGTTGCGGGTCAACGCGTCGGCGTGGACGTGCAGCCCGGTCAGGCTGACCGAAAGCTGATGGGCCGCACCACCGGTCAGCCGGAGCAGGTCGGTGAGCGTCTCCCACTCGGCATGCCAGGCGCCCGCGGCGCGGGCGAACTCGTGGTCCGTCGACGCGAGGGCGGTCGCGACGAGGCCGGGCACGCGCCGCGCGGCCGCCCGGGCGGTGATCGCCGCGACCGGATTGCGCTTGTGCGGCATCGCCGACGATCCGCCCGGCGCGTCCTCGCTGACCTCGCCGAGTTCGGTTGCGGCCATGAGGACGACGTCGGTGGCGGGTTTGGCGACCGCGCCCGCGGCGACCCCCAGGGCGGCCGCCAGCCCGGTCACGGGGGTACGCGCGGTGTGCCACGGCACGAGGGGCCTGGCCAGCCCGAGCAGGTCCGCCAGGGTGTCCGCGAACGCGAGGCCGTCCGGGTGTACTGCGGCGAGAGTGCCTGCTGCGCCGCCATATTGGGCGGGCAGTGAGACGAGGGCGCGGTCGAGCGAGGCGGTGGCGTCGTCGAGCGCGACGAGCCACGTCGCGGCGAGGGCCCCGAACGTGGTGGGCAGCGCCTGCTGCCCGAGGGTGCGCGCGACCATCGGGGTGTCGCGGTGCCGGCGGGCCAGGCGTGCCGCCGCCTCGGCGGCGCCGCGCAGCTCGGCGACGACGAGCCGGCCGGCCTTGTGCGCCAGCAACATCAGCGCGGTGTCGAGTACGTCCTGGCTCGTGGCCCCGACGTGCACCGCGGCGGCGGGGGCCTGCGCGCGCTCCCGCAGGATCTTCACCAGTGGGATCACCGGATTGCCCCCGGCCGCGGAGAGCCGGCCCAGTTCGGCCGGGTCCAGTTCGCGGGTGAGTTCCCCGGCCGCCGCGGCGACGGCCGTGACGTCGGCGGCGGTGGCGCGACCGTGCTTCTCGGCGGCGCGCGTGATCGCCACCTCGACGTCGAGCAGGGCGGCGATCCACGCCCGGTCGGACAGCAGCGGTGCGAGGTCGCCGGCCCCGAACACGGGGTCGAAGAGGGCACCGCGGGTGTTGTCGGACTGCGCCGGCACGGTCAAGGCACGCTCCCGTCTAGATCGCGAAGAACGGCGTCTCCACACCGTTCGGATCGAGGTCCTGAACGTATACGGTCCAGGCGTAGCCGTCGTCGGACTTGTCGGCGATCAGCTTGTGCCGCTGCGACTCCGGCAGCGCGGTGAGCACCGGGTCGGAGGCGTGCGCGGCGAGGTCCTCCGGGAAGTACATGCGGGTGCAGAGGCGGTCGAGCATGCCGCGCGCGAAGATCCCGACGTTCAGGTGCGGCGCCTCGTCGGCCTCGGTGTCGGACTCGTGGGCGCCGGGCTTGACCGTGTGGATCGCGGCGGTGCCGGTGTCGTCGGCGGCGCTGCGGGCGAAGCCGCGGAAGCCCTCGGCGCCGAACCGGCCCTCGGCGTCGGCCTGCCAGGTCTCGACCATGGCGTCGGCGATCGGCTCGCGGTTCCCGTCGATCACGGTGATGCGCACGGTGATCCGGCCGGGGGTGTCGGCGGGGACGACGTCCGCGCCGTCGGCCCACTCGAGGCCGATCTTCCAGTACGGACCGACGGTCTGCGACGGCGTGGGGCCGAAGGCGGCGGTGCTCTGGTCGCCCGGGGTGACGGGGTAACGAGGAGCGAACTCACTCATCGTCGTCCTCCTCGTTCTCGAAGGGGGTGGCCTCGCGTCCGCGCAGGACGATGTCGAAGCGGAAGCCGAGGGCCCAGTTGTCGACGGTGGCGTCGTAGTCGAAGACGCTGACCATCCGGTGCCGCGCCTCGGCAGGCACCGCGTTGTAGATGGGGTCCTGGAAGAACATCGGGTCGTCGGGGAAGTACATCTGGGTGACGAGCCGCTGCGTGAACGCCGTGCCGAACAACGAGAAGTGGATGTGGGCGGGACGCCAGGCGTTGTGGTGGTTGCGCCACGGGTAGGCCCCGGGCTTGACGGTGGTGAACCGGTATCGGCCCGCCGCGTCGGTGACGCAGCGGCCGACGCCGTTGAAGAACGGGTCCAGCGGGGCGGGCCAGTTGTCGTCGACGTGCCGGTAGCGGCCGGCGGCGTTGGCCTGCCACACCTCGAGCAGCGCGTGGGGGACGGGCTTGCCGTCGCCGTCGAGGACGCGGCCGTGCACGATGATCCGCTGGCCGGCGGCCTCGCCGCCGTTGGCGATGCTCAGGTCGGCGTCCCCCTCCTGCACGCGGTCCTCGCCGAGGACCGGCCCGGTGAGCTCGCCGAGCCGCTGCGGGACGAGCGTCAGCGGCTGCGCCGGACGGCGCCGCGCGGTGGTCCTGTAGTCGGGGAAGTCGAGCGGCGGGTGCACGCCTTCGGGGCGGGCGAAGCGCGGCGGCAGGTGAAGCATGGGACCTCGGTGTTCGATGCGTGTTCGCGATATGGACGGAGGGACGCTATGCGTACGAGGCTAGTGGGTCGTCCTGGCCGAATCAATATTCGGAAATGAAACAGTCCCGAAATGGTTCGTACTACGGACGAGGGTTCACATTACGCACAACTACCGCTATCGTAGAGGCATGGACAAAGTCGTTGCCACCGCCGCCGAGGCCGTAGCCGACATCCCGAACGGCGTCACCATCGCCGTGGGCGGATTCGGTCTGGTCGGCGTTCCGGAAATCCTGATCAACGCGCTGCTCGAACAGGGCGCCACCGACCTCGAGACGGTCAGCAACAACTGCGGCACCGACGGCTTCGGCCTCGGGGTGCTGCTGGAGAAGGGCCGCATCCGCCGCACCATCTCCTCCTACGTCGGCTCCAACAAGGAGTTCGCGCGGCAGTACCTCTCCGGCGAACTCGAGGTGGAGCTGACCCCGCAGGGCACCCTCGCGGAGCGGCTGCGCGCCGGCGGCGCCGGCATCCCCGCGTTCTTCACCCCCGCGGGCGTCGGCACCCAGGTCGAGGAGGGTGGCCTGCCGCTGCGCTACGACGGCAAGGGCGGTATCGCCGTCGCGTCCCCGCCGAAGGAGACCCGCGAGTTCGACGGCGAGACCTACGTCATGGAACGCGGAATCGTCGCCGACTACGCCCTGGTCCACGCCTGGAAGGGCGACCGGCACGGCAACCTCGTCTACCGCACGAGCGCCCGCAACTTCAACCCGCCCGCCGCCACGTCGGGCCGCATCACCATCGCGCAGGTCGAGCACCTCGTCGAACCCGGCGAGCTCGACCCCAACGAGATCCATACCCCCGGCATCCACGTCCAGCGCGTCGTGCACGTCGGCCCCGTCACTGTCGGCATCGAGAATCGGACGGTCCGTTCATGACCCAGGCAGCCACCACCATCCAGAAGCTCACCCGTGAGCAGATGGCCGCGCGCGTGGCCGCGGAACTCTCGGACGGCCAGTACGTCAACCTCGGCATCGGCATGCCGACCCTGGTGCCCAACTACCTCGACCCGGACGTCGAGGTGATCCTGCACTCGGAGAACGGCGTGCTCGGTGTCGGGCCGTATCCGACCGAGGACGAGCTCGACCCCGAGCTCATCAACGCCGGCAAGGAGACCATCACGGTCATCCCCGGGGCTTCGTTCTTCGACTCGGCGGAGTCCTTCGGCATGATCCGCGGCGGTCAGATCGACGTCGCCGTCCTCGGCGCGATGCAGGTCTCCGCCAAGGGCGACATCGCCAACTGGATGATTCCCGGCGCGATGGTCAAGGGCATGGGCGGCGCGATGGACCTCGTCCACGGCGCCAAGCGCGTCATCGTGATGATGGAGCACGTCACCAAGAAGGGCGAGCCCAAGATCTTCGAGGAGTGCACCCTGCCGCTCACCGGCAAGCACTGCGTCCAGCGGATCATCACCGACATGGCGGTCATCGACGTCACCGACGAGGGCCTGAAGCTCGTCGAGACCGCGCCCGGCGTGAGTGTCGATGACGTCGTGGCCGCGACCGCCGCGAAGCTCATCGTCTGACCCTTCCTCCCCTGACGGGCCGAATGTCACACGCGTTCGATCTGACTGAACTCGTGTGACATTCGGCCGTCTGCGTTACGGGGCGACCTCCTCGCGTCGCCACGCGAACGGCGCGAGCGGCGGGTCCAGCTCGGCGTCGGTGAGGCGGTTGGCGAGCGTCGAGAGGGTGAAGGTGCCGACACCGAGGACCACCTCGAGTGCGTTGCGCGCCGTGAACCCCGCCGCGGTGAACTCGGCCCACCGGTCGTCGGGCACCGCACCGGCCGAATCGAGTACCGCCAGGGTGAACCTCCGCAGGACCTCGAGTCGTTCGTCGGCGAGGGCCCGGCCGGTGCGCAGTGCGTCGACGAGGTCCCCGGGTGCCCCTATCCTGGCGAGCTTCGCGCTGTGCAGGGCGACGCACACGTGGCATTCGTTGCGGGTGGCGATTGTCAGCACCAGCACCTCCCGCTCGATCTCGCCGAGGCTGCTGCGCTCGAACAGTGCGTTGGCGCGGGTGAAGGCCGACAGCAGTTCGGGGGATTCGGCCATGAGCGCGACGGGGTCGGGCACGAATCCGAACTCTCGTCCGATCGCCGACATGATCGGCCGGGCTGCGGGCGACGCGGTCTCGGGGCTGTGACGGGTGAAGGTGGTGGGCATCGAACCGTTCTCCGTTAAGATAGACAACATGGTTGACGAAATGGTAAACCAGGTTGTCGAATCGGCGCAAGGCCCCGGCTACGAGCTGCCACTCCTGCTGTTCGCGGGATTCCGTGCCCTGGTCGACGCTCTGCATCGGCAGCTCGCCGAGGAGGGGCATCCGGACGTGCGCCCCGCGCACGGCTTCGCGATGCAGGCCATCGGAACCGCCGGCGCCTCGGCCAGCGAGGTCGGCCGCCGTCTCGGCGTGTCCAAGCAGGCGGCGGGCAAGACGGTGGATCGGCTCGAGCAACTCGGGTACGTGCGGCGGGAGGCGGATCCCTCCGATGCGCGCGCGAAGACCGTCGTCCTCACCGACCGAGGCCTCGACTGCCTCCGGCGCTCCGCGGTGATCTTCGACGAACTCCGTGGCCGGTGGGACCGGACGTTGGGCTCCGAGCGCCTGCGGCAGCTCGAAGCCGATCTGCGCACGGTCGTCGGCGCGGAAGGCTTCCGTCTCGACGCGCAGTCGTGGTTCGACCGGTGACCGCCGCGGCGCGGCGATCTGGACAATTCGGTTAATTCCCGTTAACTTCAGGGTCCGTTGTCCCGACCGGACCAGGAGACCTTGTGAGCACGCGCTTTCCCGCCATGGAACTGAAGGATCTGCCCGAGGACATCGCAGCGCGCGTCCTCGAAGTACAGGAGAAGTCGGGGTTCGTGCCCAACGTGTTCCTCACCTTCGCGCGACGTCCCGCCGAGTGGCGGGCCTTCTTCGCGTACCACGACGCGATCATGTTGCGGGAGGACTCTGGCCTGACCAAGGGCGACCGGGAGATGATCGTGACCACGATCTCCGCCGCCAACAACTGCCTGTACTGCGTCGTGGCGCACGGCGCGATTCTGCGGATCTACGAGAAGAAGCCGACGGTGGCCGACCAGGTGGCGGTCAACTACCGCACCGCCGACATCACTCCGCGGCAACGCGCGATGCTCGACTTCGCCACCAAGGTCAACGAGCGGGCCTACGACGTCGACGACGCCGACTTCGCGGCCCTGCACGCCCACGGCTTCACCGACGAGGACGCGTGGGACATCGCCGCGATCACCGCGTTCTTCGGCCTGAGCAACAAGATGGCCAGCGTGACCGGAATGATGCCCAATCCCGAGTTCTATCTCATGGGCCGGGTGCCGCGGCAGTAACGTTCAGCCGTCCTCGTCGTCGCGGGGTTCCGGCTCGGGCTTCGTCCTGCCGGTGGGGTCGACGACGAGTTCGTAGCGGCGTCCGTATGTTTCGACCAACGCCTGCAGCACGGCGACGACGGGCACCGACACCAGCGCCCCGATCGCACCGAACAGCGACGCGCCGACGATCACCGAACCGAACGCGACGGCCGGGTGGATCGACACGGTCTTCGACGTGATCCGCGGGTGCAGTACGTAGTTCTCGACCTGCTGATAGGCAGTGCCGAACAACACGACCCACAGCCCGTCGATCGGCTGGTTGGCCGCGGCGATGATCGCCGGCAGCGCGATTGCGAGATACGTCCCGAGGGTGGGCACGAACTGCGACACGACCCCGGTCCACAGCGCGAGCGGCAGCCAGTACGGCACACCGATCACCATCAGGAAGATGCCGGTGCCCACGGCGCTGACCGCACCCAGGATGAGCCGCGAGACGACGTATCCGCCGGCCTTCTCGACGGAGGTCTCCCACACCGTCGAGATCACCTGCTGCTGCCGGGCCGGGAACCAGCTCGAGATCGTGCGGCGCATCGCCGGTCCCTCAGCCGACATGTAGAACACGAACAGCAGCATCGTCATGGCCTGGAAGACCACTCCCACCACAGACGACACCACCCCCAGGACCCCGGGGGTGAACCGCTGGACCAGCTCCCGGACGGTCTCCGGGGTCAGGCGGAGGAGCTCGGGACCGGTGGCGAAATTCGTGTCGAAGACGCGGTTGGCCCATTCGGTGACCGCGGTGAGGGCGTCCGGCAGGGCCTTCAGCAGCTGGCCCAGCTGCTCGACGAACAGGGTGCCGAACAGCGCGACGAACCCGATCGCGAAGGCCAGCAGAGAGAAGAGCACCAGGCCGGTGGCGGCGCCGCGCCGCATGCCGACGCGTTCGAGCCAATCGACGACCGGCTCGAGGGTGATGCTCAGCAACCACGCCAGGAACAGCAGGCCCAGGAAGCCGCGCAGATTGTGGAACAGCCAACCCGAGAGCTGATAGGCGGCGACGGCGAACAGCACGTACACGATTGCCGGCCGCAGCCAGCGGGGAGCACGCCGGCCGGCGTTCTCACGCTGCGCCGGTCGCCCGCCCGGGTCGTCCTCGCTCATCGCACACTCCGCGGTCGCCCGACTGATCCGTACACAGCGGGAATGTACCCGCCTGCTCGCCCTGGCTCGGAGCGAATGTATCGGTCGCTACCGCTGTCGAGATGAGCGATACATTCGCTCGGCCCACAGAGTTTCGCACGGGACAACGAAACCGGCCCGGACTCGTGAGAGTCCGGGCCGGTGGTGGTAGCGGGGACAGGATTTGAACCTGCGACCTCTGGGTTATGAGCCCAGCGAGCTACCGAGCTGCTCCACCCCGCGTTGCATCGCCAACTATACACGAGGTCGAGGGTGCTCGCGTTCAGGGGCATCCGGGCGCCCCAGGCTCTCCGCGTAGTAGCCGCGAATGTGCTCGACGATACGAGCGCGGGCCAGCTCGGGATCGCCCGCCCGAACGGCTTCGAGCAGCCCGCGGTGCTCGCAGCGCAGCCGGGTGCACGTCGTGGGCCACGTGGTCAGTGGGGCGCCGGCGAGCACGTAGCTTTCGATCGAGTCGCGCAGGCCCGTCATCATCGCCGCGATCACCTGGTTTCCGGCCGCGTCCGCCATCGCGATGTGGAACCGGGCGTCGAGCACCAGGAATTCGTGTGCGGCGAGCGTCGCGTCGTCCATCGCGTCGAGCAGTTGCTCGGCGTGCGACAGGTCCGGGGTGGGGTCGCTCGCGGCCAGCGCGCGCATCACCTCGGTCTCGAGGACGAGACGGGTCTGCACCACGTCCGACACCGGGAAATTCTGCGCTGCCACCTGCAGGCGCATGAGCATAGACATGCCGCCGGTGGGCCGCGAGACGATCATCGCGCCCGCGGTGGGCCCGGAGCCGGTCTGCGCGGTGAGCAACCCGAGCGCTTCCATCACGCGCAGTGCCTCCCGCACCGACGAACGGCCCACCCCGAGCTCGGCGGCCAGGACGCGTTCCCCGGGCAACCGCTGGCCGGGGGCGAGCTGTCCCGAGACCAGTTGCTGCTCGAGGTGGTTCAACACGGTCTCCCATGCGCGGGGCTCGGACTGCGACATGGTGCGAGCCTATGCCGTTTGCCGGTCGCACCGAACGCGCGGATCCTGGGAGACAGTGATCGTTGTGAGGAGCAGTCATGACCGAACCGATTCCTCCCGAGCTCGAACCGTTCGTCGCCGAGAAGGTGGTGCTGCTGCAGACCCGGAAACGGGACGGCAGCTGGGTCGACACCCCCGTCAACATCGCGGTGCGGGGCGATCGCGCCTATTTCCGTACGCCCGGGCGGGCATCGAAGAACAAGCGGTTGAAGAACTTTCCCGAGGTGCGCATCAGTCCGTGCACGTGGCGGGGGAGGGTCACCGGATCCGCGGTCGAGGCCACCGCCCGGCTGCTGTCGGGCGCCGAGTCGGTGGCCGCGGCACGCGCGATCGACCGCAAGTATCCCGTGCTGCAGCACTACCTGGTGCGTGCCGCCCACAAGGTCATGCGCACGCCCACACTGCACTACGAGCTGACCGGGCTGCACCCGCCCCGGTAGTGCCGGCTCACGGCAGCATCCACGACAGCACCGGAGTCGACTGGAGATACACCAGCACACACAACAGAGCGAGCATCCCGACGCTGTAGCCGACGACCTTGCGCAGCAGCAGCGGCTCGCTCCCCGGCCGGGCGACTGCGGTCGCCGCGATGGTGAGGTTCTGCGGGCTGATCAGCTTGCCGACGACACCGCCGGAGGTGTTCGCCGCGACCAGCAGCGTCGGATCGATACCCGCGGCCTGGCCCGCGGTCTGCTGCAGCCGCGCGAACAGCGCGTTCGCCGAGGTGTCCGAGCCGGTGACGGCGGTACCCAGCCAGCCGAGGATCGGCGACAGCAACGCGAAGATCGCGCCGGTGCCGGCGAGCCACGTACCGATCGCGACGGTCTGCCCGGAGTGGTTCATCACGTACGCCAGGCCGAGCACGGTCGCCACTGTGGCGATGGAAAGCCGCATCTTCCACAGTGTTTCGGCGAAGGTGCGGAAAGTGAGCCGGACGGTCATCGGGAACCGTCCGCCGTCGCTGTACACCGTGTACACGACACCGACGATGATCCCCGAGAGCAGCAGGAGCGTACCGGGATTCGACAACCACGGCAGCGTGTAGATCGCCCCGGTCGACGGATCCCCGCTCGCGGTGAGCAGGTTCCCGTACAGCCCGGGCCACTCGATCTTGATGTCGTTGCCCGACAGCCACTTCGGTACGTCGACGCCGAGTGTCCACAGCTTGGCGATGCCGAACACCACGATGACGAGCAGGTACGGGAACAGGGCCATCGCCGTGCGCACGGCGCCGATCGGTTCGGCCGTGACGTGCGAATGCTGGTCCTCGGGCGTGGTGGGCCGCCAGAACCGCAGCATGAGGACGGCGGCGGCGAGCCCGACGAGGGACGCGACGACGTCGGTGAGTTCGTACGAGAAGTGGCTCGAGCACCAGTACTGGGCGACCGCGAAGGCGAAACCGGTGACCAGCGCGATCGGCCACACCTGCCGGACGCCGCGCCGGCCGTCGACCAGTAGCAGCAACAGCAACGGCACGAACCACGCCAGGACCGGCGTCTGCCGGCCGACGACGGCCGCGATCTCGGTCGGCGGGATGCCGGTGAGGTTGCCGGCGGTGGTGATCGGAATTGCCATGGCGCCGAACGCAACCGGTGCGGTATTCGCGACGAGCACGGTGACGGCGGCGCGGATCGGGGGCATGCCGATCGCGATGAGCATCGCGCCGGTGATGGCGACCGGCGCGCCGAATCCGGCGAGCGCCTCGAGCATGCCGCCGAAGCAGAATGCGATGAGCATCGCCTGGATGCGCATGTCGCCGTGACCGACCGAGTTGAACACGTGCCGCAAGTCCTCGAAACGTCCACTGACAACGGTGAGTTCGTAGAACCAGATTGCGGTCACCACGATCCACATGACCGGGAACAGGCCGAACGTGATGCCCTGCAGCGCAGACAGCCCGGCCAGCGGTGCCGGCATGCCGAAGCCGACGACGGCGACGACGAGTGCGACGGCGAGCGCGCCGAGCCCGGAGTACCAGGCCTTGAGCTTGAGGCCGGCGAGCAGCACGAAGAACGTCAGTAGGGGGACCAGGCCCAGCAGGGCCGTCGCGGTGAGGTTGCCGGCGACGGCGGTGGTCGACGGCGTGTACGTCACCGCCAGCAATTCGGTTTCCACATGAAACTCCCGGTTTGCGCCGCAGACCGCGGCGGGTTCTGTGGTCAGACCACAGGACCGTACACCATGACCCCGGTCACAATCGAGCGCCGGAGCGTTCCGGGAGAATTTCGGCCGAGGGGGTGACGCACCGCACCGACCATGCGTTACTGTGGTCTGACCACATAGACCCGATGCGGAGATCCACATGCGAATCGCCCTGTTCGCGACGTGCCTCGGGGACACGATGTTCCCCGGTGCCGTCTCGGCCACCGCCCTGCTCCTCACCCGGCTCGGCCACGACGTCGTCTTCCCCGAAGGCCAGACCTGCTGCGGCCAGATGCACGTCAACACCGGCTACCAGCCCGACGCGCTGCCCCTCGTCGAGAACTACGCCGACACCTTCGGCGACACCCACATCGACGCGATCGTCGCGCCGTCCGGATCCTGCGTCGGTTCCGTGCGGCACCAGCACGAGATCGTCGCCACCCGCTACGGCTCGCCGTCGCTGTGCGGCCGCGTCGACACGGTGAAGGCGAAGACGTACGAGCTGTCCGAGTTCCTCGTCGACGTCCTCGGCGTCACCGACGTCGGCGCCTACTTCCCGCACCGGGTCACCTACCACCCCACCTGCCATTCGCTGCGCATGCTGCGCGTCGGCGACAAACCGCTGCAACTGCTGCGGGCGGTCCGCGAGATCGACCTCGTCGAACTGCCCGAGGCCGACTCCTGCTGCGGGTTCGGCGGCACCTTCGCGATCAAGAACGCCGAGACCTCCACCGCGATGCTCGCGGACAAACTGTGCAACATCACCGCGACCGGCGCCGAATACTGCAGCGCCGGCGACTCGTCGTGCCTGATGCACATCGGCGGCGGGCTCTCGCGCCTGCGCACCGGGACCCGCACCATCCACCTCGCGGAGATCCTCGCCTCCGTCGAACCGGCCGTCGCGCCGAAGGGAGTGCCCGCATGACCGTTCTCGGCATGCCCGCCGTCCCCCCGCGCGGCTCCGGCAACCTGCGCGGCACCGAGAAGTTCCCCGCCGCAGCGCATCACGAACTCGCGAACACCCAGCTGCGCCGCAACATCGGCAAGGCCACCCACACCATCCGGGCCAAGCGGCTGAACGTGACCGACGAACTGCCCGACTGGCAGCAGCTCCGCGACGCCGGCGCCGCCGTCAAGCGCGACGTGCTCAGCCGGCTGCCGGAACTGCTCATCGAGCTCGAGGCGGCGGTCGTCGCCCGCGGTGGCGTCGTGCACTGGGCGGCCGACGCCGCCGAGGCCAACGCCATCGTCACCGACCTGGTCCGCAAGACCGGCTCGGACGAGGTCATCAAGGTCAAGTCGATGGCCACGCAGGAAATCGGGCTCAACGAGCATCTCGAGGACCACGGGATTACGGCCTACGAGACCGATCTCGCCGAACTCATCGTCCAGTTGGGTCACGACAAGCCGTCGCACATCCTCGTCCCCGCCATCCACCGCAACCGCGCCGAGATCCGCGAGATCTTCCTGCGCGAGATGCCCGATGTCGACCCCGATCTCGACGACAACCCGGCACATCTCGCGGCCGCGGCCCGCAAGTTCCTGCGCCGGAAATTCATGACCGTGCCTGTCGCGGTGTCGGGCGCGAACTTCGGGATCGCCGAGACCGGCACGCTCGCCGTCGTCGAATCCGAGGGCAACGGTCGCATGTGCCTGACCCTGCCGCAGACCCTCATCACGGTGATGGGCATCGAGAAGCTGCTGCCGACCTTCCGGGACCTCGAGGTGTTCCTGCAACTGCTGCCGCGGTCGTCGACGGGGGAGCGGATGAACCCGTACACGTCGATGTGGACCGGCGTCACCCCCGGCGACGGACCGCAGGAGTTCCACCTCGTGCTGCTCGACAACGGCCGCACCGCCGCGCTCGCCGACGGGGTGGGACGCGAAGCGCTGCACTGCATCCGGTGCTCGGCCTGCCTGAACGTGTGCCCGGTGTACGAGCGCACCGGCGGGCACGCCTACGGCTCGACGTATCCCGGACCGATCGGCGCCGTGCTCAGCCCGCAACTCGCCGGCATGGACACACCGGGTGACCCCAACGCGACCCTGCCGTTCGCGTCGAGCCTGTGCGGGGCATGTTTCGACGCGTGCCCGGTCAAGATCGACATCCCGTCGCTGCTGGTCGAACTGCGGCACCAGAAGGTCGAGCACGCGCCGTTCGGGGTCGAGGCCGCGGCGATGAAGGCGGCCTCGCTGGCGATGTCGTCGTCGCGCCGGTGGACGGCCGCGCAGAAGGCCGCCGGACTCGGCCGGCTCCTCGCCGGGAGGAAGGGGAAGATCACGACGCTGCCCGGGCCGCTGGGAGGCTGGACCGAGGCGCGCGACATTCCGGCACCACCGAAACAGACGTTCCGGCAATGGTGGAACTCGGACGAGGGGCGGGCCGCGCTGGCGCAGGCTCGCGAGAAGGGACGACAGCAGTGAGCACCCGGGATGTGGTCCTCGGCCGGATCCGCGACGCCCTGACCCTGGCTCCGCCGGAGCCCGTGCAGGTTCCGCGCGACTATCGCACCGGACGCACCCTGCCCGACGCGCAGCGCCGGGAACTGCTCGTGGACCGGCTCGTCGACTACAAGGCACACGTGCACGAGTGCACGCCCGGCGACCTGCCCGACGTGCTCGCACGGGTTCTCGCGGAGCGGGGTGTGCGGCGCGTGGGAATTCCCGCCGGACTTGATCCCTCGTGGCTGGCGCGGTTCGACGGTGACGTGGTGGTGGACTCGGCCGAGATCCCCGCGCCGGACCTCGGCGCACTCGACGGCGTCGTCACCGCCTCCGCCGTCACGTGCGCCGAGACCGGCACGATCTTCCTCGACGGGAGCCCGGGCCAGGGGCGGCGTGCGCTGACCCTGGTGCCGGACCTGCACGTGTGCGTGGTGCCGCTCGCCGACGTCGAGGTCGGGGTCCCGGAGGCACTGGCCCGGCTGGTTCCGGAGCGGCCCACCACCATGATCAGCGGCCCGTCCGCAACCTCCGACATCGAACTCGAACGAGTAGAGGGCGTGCACGGGCCGCGGACCCTGGACGTGGTGATCGTCGGGTGACGGTGCTGAGCGACCGCACCCGGCCGGTGTGTCCTTCGGGCTGTCCTGGCAGCCCGAAGGACACACCGCCGCGGCCACCACGGTAGGGGAGCTACTGCCAGGGGATCCGGTAGGACTCCCATTCCTGCCCGGCTGCAGTCGAGGTACGCGGCGGCTCCGGGAACCACCGGAGCCGCGGATTCGTCTTCAGTTCGGCCACCTCCGGCGGAACCGGAAGCGCCGTCACCTCGATCTCGGACCACCGGCACTGTCCGGCAGCGACTCTCGACGCATACAGCCGCAACTCGGGGGACGCGTCCGCGGTCGCTGCGAGTTGTTCCATCAACGCATCGTCGACCTCGATGCGTCGGTCCCGGTCGGCGCCGGCGAACCGTCGTGCGCGGATCACGGCGGCTTCGAGGTCGGTCACGGCCTGGTGGATTCGCCGCAGTGGACTGTCGAGGTGCGGCGGTACTTCCCTCATATCGCATCCGCCCACGGGTCCTCACCGACCGAATACGCGCTGGAGGGCTTGTTCACGGGGCCGCTCACGTCTGCGACGCCGGCGAGGTCGATGGCCACCGCCGCCCTGTGCTCGGTGCGCTCGTGCGCCTCGGTCAGCGGCGCCAGCTTCTGCTCGACCCGATCCTTCAGGACGTCCGCCGGCGACGACAGTGCGTCGAGGAATTCCTTCAGTGCGTCGGCGAGCTCGCGGATCCGGTCCACTACATCGTCGACGAATTCCATCGTGTTCTGAACGATTTGGGTGATCGTGACGATCTGTGCGGCCGTACCGACGAACGGAGTCTTCTTCAGCAGGAACTTCAACTTCTGCAACGCGTCGTCGAATGCCACTTCTTCTTCGAGCATCTCCTTCAGTGACCGAACCGCGGTGACGATCCCTTCCCGGATCTTCTCCGCAACCAGGTAGCACGTCTCCTTGATGACGCGTCCGACCGGTCCCTCCCAACGGAGGGCATCGACGATGCGGTCGGCGTAGTCCGTGAACGCCCGGGCGGCCAGCCCGCCCCAGTGGGGATCCAGGGTCCGGACGACGGCGGCAAGGTTCCCGCCGCTGGTTTCTACCGCCTCCCCGGCGATGCGGTAGGCGTCGCCGAGGCGCTCGAGTTCGTTCCAGTTTCCGCCCAGCGGTTCGACGACCTGCGCGATCGGGCTCCACCCGGTCAGCATGTCGATCGCCTCGTCGACATCGCCGAGCCAACCGGCTGCATCCGCGACGACCTGACGGACGTCCTCGGGGAGGGTTTCGGGGTGACCGAGCTCGATCCGGTCCGGACCGCCATACGGGAAGGTGCCGGGATACGGCCGCGCCGGACCGGCCGCCGGTGTATCGGGATCGAATGCGTCGACCGACTCCGGGAAGAGCATGTTGGCATTGAGCCGTTCGTAATTCCGTGCCTCGGTGTCGTCGTACATCCACGCGCATCGGTTCAGTTCGATGCTGGTCTTCAGGCAGAGATCGGCAACCTGGAAGTATCGAGACTGTGCCGACGGGAGAACCGACTGGAACCCGGCCCGGATCGTCTGCAACAGCACACCGTCGAAATTGCCGTTCGGCTCACCGTGGACGGCGAGGTACCGGTTCGCCCGCACAACATCGTGTCCGATCTCCTGCACGGCGACGGCAGCGCCGGCGATTTGGCGTGTGGTGGCGGAGAATTCCTCGTGCGTCCCGGACATCACGATCTCCTCAGCGACGCGACGAGATCGTCGATAGAGCTGTCGTCGAGCTGTCCGGCCACACCGCGATCCGCCCGGACGACGAAGACCGCGACCTCCGCTGTTGCAAGGCCGATGGTGGCCACGACGTCCAATCGCGCTGCCGGCGGGTCACATTCGTCGGTGGGAGGGATGTCGGACACCAGCGCCGTGAGCCGGACTGCCGGGTTTCCGGAAATCTCGAAATGGACGGGGTCCGAATAGTTGATCGTCGGCAGTCGTCCCTCGTCGGAGTACATCCATTCGACCGCCCGGACTTCGTGAGCAGCGACGGTCAGGAGGTCGCCCGCGGGGCGCCCCGTGATCCCCACTGCGGCCAGCATCGACATGTCGTCCGCCTCGCAGTGCTCCTTCCCGAAAGCGGATGCCGAACCGATCACCATCGCTGCACCGTCCCGGCTTCTCCAGCCCATGACCGATTGGCCCTGCCCGAACCAGCCGGCTGGAGTGGTGTACGTGAGCCCGAACCGTGTCGGTACCGGTTGCGGTTCCCCTTCGGGAACCTCCGGCGGGAGCGGAGCGCGCTCCATCGACGGGAAACCCGGGGGGAGTTCGCGTGGTGGTGTTGCGGCAGTGGGCGACTCGGTGCGTGTCGTCGTGATCGGTGGTGGCGGCGCCCAGCCGGAATCCGGAAGGTCCGGCCTCAGCAGGCTCGCTGCTGCCGATATTCCACCGATGGCCAGCAAGCCTCCCACATACCACAACGCCACCTTGGCCAACTGCAGGACAACGACGCCCCATTTCGACATTGTTCGATCCCCCCTATCGACGGCAGAACCATACCAGTTGATGTGTTCCGCATGGGGATTGAACTTTTCTGGTCCGCGCAGATCCCCGGATCGTCGTGTGTTCGTTCCCGGCTGTCGGGATGCAACTGCCGGCGACGTGCGCGGTCATCCTGGCAACCGACGGGGTGCGGCAGCGGTTGATCGGCAGACGCGCGGGTGCGGTCGAGGGAGGTCATGCGCTGTCCGTGAGGCTGGTCGCCCTCGCCCTCACGTACTGTCGAGGCGCCACTGCGCGAGTTGGACAGCGTTCGAGACGCATTCGGTCAGCACGGCCAACCGTTCGGCGGGTCCGTGCGCCGTGAGCACCTGCAGCCGGTCGGCCTCACCCATAGGGACGAAGCGTGCCAGCGCGAACAGCCGGGCACCCGGCTCGTCGGGCAGTTCGGTGATGCTCGGGGGTTCGATCCGGCCGCCCGACAGGCGGTCGAGCAGACCGTACAGCCGGCCGAGCCCCACGCTCAGGCCGGAGAAGTCCACCGGACCGGACTCCGTGTCCGGCCACGGCTCGACCTCCGCCCGCGGATACGGGTCGTCCGGTAGCCAGTCGATCACCCGGATGCGTTCCTCGCCGATGCATTCCAGGAAGTAGCGACCGTCGTCGAGTTCGGTGTCCATCACGATCCGCGCGACGGTGCCGACGTCGTGGCGGGTCTCGCCCCCACCCACCTCGTGGCCTCGCTCGATGAGCACCACGCCGAACCGCGGCCCGTCCGGTTCTGCGAGGCAGTCCCGGACCAGCTCGCGATACCTCGGTTCGAACACGTGGAGTGGAAGGGCGTCGCCCGGAAGCAGCGCGGTTCCCAGCGGGAACATCGGGAGCACGGGCATCAGGGCAGCCGCAGCCGCGGTATCGGCGGCGCCGGGATCGGCTCGCCGCGCGCGATCTCCGTCAGCAGGTGTTCCGCCCACGCCGCGAGGCCGTCGATGTCCAGCCCGTGCGGCGGCTCGTCCTCGTAATGCCGGATCCGAGCCTCCCCCTGCCGTAGCAGCGACGCGGCCCCGGCCGGATTGTCCCGCAGCAGATGCGTCAGCCCCACGGTGAGCTGCGCCAAGCCCTGCCACAGCGTCCGCTCGTCGGCCGGCGCCGACTTCCACGTGCCCTCCAGCACCTCGTGCGCATGGAACGGATACCCGTGGTCGAGCAGCCGCTGCGCCTCGGTGATCGCCTCGTCGGGCTCGAGTTGCAGGTCCTCCGGGACCCGTTCGACTCCCTCCTCGCCGTAGGGCAACGGGCGCCCCAGCGCGTCGCGCGGGCGGGCGTTCTGCGGTTTGCCGTCGACCGTTCGATCCCGTTCAGCCATGCACCCAGCGTAAACCGGCAGCGCCGACGCGACCCCGCTTCTCGCGCGCCCCGTCGACCGCGTAGGCCAGCTCGTCGCGCAGCAGCTCCGGGGTGGCCGGGCAGACGTGGGTGTGGTGGCCGGTCCGGAACAGGTACCGCCCGTCGCCCGCGACGTCGAACCAGCCGAGATCGGTGACCGGCGTGAAGTTCAGACCGTCCGGTGAGCACAGCACCCGTACGCTGCCCGTCCCGGACCGCGGATCGGTCAGCAGCCGCCGCAACCGGACGGCCGGGGGCGCCTGCGCGGTCCGGAGCACCTGCGTCGGGCGCGCGAACTCCGCCACTTCCGCGGTGGGTGCCGACAGCGCCGGCGCCGTACCCGGAGGCGCGCCGGGTAGGCACTGCACGACCGCCTCCGCCAGCGTGTACGCCGCCGTCGCCGTCACGACGAGATCGCCGGCACGTCCCGGATCCTGCCGCGCCAGAACGGCGGAGTCGTGCCGGATGCATCCCCGCAGCCGCAACTCGGAGCCCTGCGAGAGCTGCCCGTACACCTCGACGGCGACCTCCGCGTACCGCATCGTCGCTATCGCCGCGGTGAGCCGCTCGTCGGGATTCGCGCGCCGCCACCGGTGGGCCGCCTCGAGGTTCGCGGCGTGCTCGTCCTCCCACAGCGCGGTGGAGCGGTAGCGCAGAGGAAACGGAATCTCGTCGAGTCCCGTCGCGGTCCACAGGGCCAGGAACCGGTCGGGGGTGAGCCGCCACCTCATGCCGGATCGACCCCCAGCACCGGCGGCGCGGTGAGCGGCATCGGACCGACGAGCTCGTTCCCGTTGTCGGCGCCCACCAGATAACTGGGCACCGTGCGGGCGGCCTCGTCGTCGCGCGTAGGACGCGCCGGGGCGCCCAGCATGCCCGGGTACATGCCGCCCGGGCGGCCCGACCCGGCGCGGGAGCCGGCGCCCGGCGTCGCCGGGTTCGTCGTACCGTTCGCGACCGGTAGGCCACCCACGGGTCCGAGCCCGCCGGGGCCGGCAGCGCCGGAGCCGCCGCTTCCACCGCCGGCGCCTCCGGGCGTTGGACCACCGGGTCCGCCCGGAGGTCCACCCGAACCCGGGTATCGCTCCGGACCCGACGTCGCGCCGGCCGTCGTCGCGGCCGGGGTGGTGGCTGAAGGCTCGCCGCCGCCCGGCGCGGGGCCGCCCGGGTCTGCTTCACCGTCTGTCGCGGAGGTGCCGCGGGAGGGAGCGCCCGTGATCTGCCCGTCGTCCGTGGCGGCCACCGATGCCGAGGGCCCGGTGCCGGCCACCGAGGCCGAGGGGCCGGTGCCGCCGCCCCGGCCGTCCGCGCTGCCCGAGGGGTGGCGCGACAGGTCTGCCCCGACCGGACCGGATCCTGCCGGCGCCTCGTGCGGCGACGGCAGGACCGGAACCGCCGTGCCGGATTCCCGGTAGTGCGGGACGTAGAGCGATTCCATGACGCGTACCGCCTCGGCGTGCGCCGCCTCCGCCGCCCGCGCGAACTCGGCCGTGTCCTGGGGCACCACCACGCCCAACGGCATCGGAATCTGCGCCGGCGGTGGTTGCACGTTGTTCCGCACAGCCGAAGCGACCTCCGATGCCGCAGCGAGTTTGGTCGACACCGCAAGCAGCGCGGTCACGAGTTGTTCGGTCGACCTCGCGAAGGAGCGGGTCGCCGCCACGGCGTGCCGCGCCGCGTCACCCTCCCACCCCTCGGCAATCTTGTTGCAGATCATCTGGGTTCCGAAGATGAAGCCGACGCTCATGTCGGTCGCGATCTTGCGCCAGCTCTCCGCCAGGCTGCGCATCGCGCCCGGGTCCATTCTCTGGACGTCTCGATAGATGGCGTCGTGCTCCATGCTGTGGAAGTTCTCGAATGCGGTGGCGTAGTCGGGATCGAAGCTGCCTTCGAGCCGTGCCACTAATCTGGTGTGCCAGTCCGCCAGCGCGCCGACCCGCTCCGGTACCCGATGCTCGAGCAGCGGTTCGAGCATCGCTGCGACGGGATTCTCGTTCTCCGGCACCCTATTCGGTACTTCCGCTCACGGTCGCGACGTGCTGCGCCGTGCGTCTTCCGGTGCCGTGCAAAAAATCAAGTGACGTGTCCATGGAGTCCCCCCGATTCCGTGGTAGTGCGCAGCATCGTAGCGGACCGTGCGGTCTCGTGGCGAGTCGTGCCGAGGAACGAACGGCATCAGCCATCGGCGACTTTCCCAGTCATACGCTCCCCCAATTGTGTTCGCGGACGACCGGAACCCGTGCGGATATAGCACGACTCGTGGAATTCTCCAGGTTCCGGAGTGATGCGCAGTGGCGGTTCACGCGGAGTCGGTGGTGCCGAGTTGCCGGGCCCAGTCGTAGTCGGCGTCGAGGAAGCCCTGTCCACCGGCGGCGAACGTGTCGCGCATGCGGGAGAGGACCTCGTGGAACTGGGTGAGACGCTCGTAGGCGGACTCGGGGGTGCCTCTGGCCTTGGTGAGGAAACCTTTCCGAAGCTGTTCCGCGGACTCGAATCCACCGAAGCTTCCGACCGCGGTCAACTCGTCGGTTCGGTCTATCGCATGGCGGAGATTGGCGAGCATGGTCTCGCAGATGGCGACGATCTCGTCGATCGTTTGTGGGTCGAGTCGTAGCGGTTTGCTCACGTCGGTCCTTCAGTTGGCGAGTTGAGCGGCGATGCGTGACGTCGTGTCTTCAATTCCGGCGCATAGCTCGTCTTGCGGCACTTCGGCGGAGTGGTCGGGGTGATAGACACGGGAAACGATGAGGACACCGAAGGAGGTCTCGACGTTGACCGTGCACGACCATGACCGGCCCGGGTCTCGTTCGAGCAATGCACGCCGACCGTTGATCTCGATGGGAGTGGAGTACTCGGCGACCTTCACCTGCACCTCGGCGAAAGTGATGTTGCCGGACATGACGTTGAGTCCGTACCGGCGCAGAACGCCGGGGATATGCAGGGTGCCCTCGTAGCGGCAGGTGAGGAAGGTGTAGTGCGTCGCGGCGAAGTCGCTGATCTCCTCCGACCTCGGGTCGTAGCCCGCCTCGACGAGCACTCGGTCGGGGATGTCGAGGCAGGGGTCGAACGTGACTGGGGGGCGGTCGGATTCGTCGACGATGCGGGGTGTGCGTGTCGTCGTGGTGGTGGCGGGTGGTCCCGCGGGTGCCGCGGGCGTGACGGCGGTGCACGCGCTGACCGCGGCCGCGACGAGGGCGACGATCCATCCGCGAGTGCGCAGGTGTCGTCGTCGCTCTCGTTCGCGCGCTTCCCGGTCACACGCGACATCGATTGCGGGCGCGAACGACCGACAGCCGCGCGAACATTGCCCCCCGCCCATGGACCCCCCGATCCGTCGTGTGGGGACAGATGCTAGCGGACGGCGCCCACGAGCCGGAGGGCGAGATCGGAGTAGAGGTGCGCGAGGGCGTGGGGCTCGTGGTAGCGGCCGGAGGGGTACCAGCGGCAGATGTCGACGCACAGCGACATCAGGGCAAGGGTGACGCCCTCGGTGTCGGGGACGGTGAACTCACCCGAGGCGACGCCGGCGTCGACGATGGTGCGGACGACCTGGGTGGTGCGCCGGCGCAAGCCGGTGATGACGCGGTAGTGCTCGGGCGTCAGGGCGGTGAGCTCGTACTGGACGACGCGGGCACGGCGGTGGTGCTCGGCCTGCCACTCGGCGAACCGGCCGATGACGGTGGCCAGCCGAGTGGTGGCGTCCTCGCCGGGGAGGTCGGCGTCGCGCACGACCTCGAGGGCCAGGTCGTGGCCCTCGTAGCTGATCGCGTAGAGCAGCTCTTCCTTGGACTTGTAGTGGGGATACATCGCGGCCGGGCTCATGTCGAGGCGGGCGGCGATCAGCCTGGTGGTGGTGCCGCCGTAGCCGTTCTCGGCGAACACCTCGACGGCCGCCTCGCGTAGGCGGGCCGCGGCCTTCGATCCGCTGATCACCGCGTCCCTCGATGTGCTCACGTCCTGCTCCCGTTCCTGCTACGGCCCTGGTTGACAAGATAGCGGCCGCGGTTCACTATAAGCGCACGCTTAGAAAATAAGCAGATGCTTACAGATTTGAGGAGCGGTTGATGCAACGCACCCTGTACGGCCCCGATCACGAGGCGTTCCGCGAGTCGGCGCGCGAGTTCGTGAACCGGTTCGTCATGCCCCGTGCGGAGGAGCTCATCGAACGTCACGAGATTCCCCGTGACATCTGGATCGAGGCCGGTAAGGCCGGCTTCCTGGGACTCGAGATCCCGGAGCGCTTCGGTGGCATGGAGGCGAACGACTACCGCTTCAACGCCATCCTCGGCGAGGAGTTCGCCCGCGCGAACATGGCGCTGTCGTCGTCGATGGGCATCCACTCGGACATCACCGTTCCTTACATCGTCCACCTGGGCAACGAGGAACAGCGTGAGCGCTGGCTGCCGCGCTGCGCCACCGGTGAGCTCATCTGCGCCATCGGTATGACCGAGCCGTCCGGCGGTTCCGACCTCGCCAACCTGAAGACCACCGCCGTGCGCGACGGTGACGACTGGATCCTCAACGGCGCCAAGACCTTCATCACCAACGGTTACAACTGTGACCTCGTCGTCGTCGCGGCCCGCACCGACCCGTCGAAGGGCGCGAAGGGCATCTCCCTGTTCGCCGTCGAGCGCGGCATGGAGGGCTTCGAGAACGGCCGCAAGCTCGACAAGGTCGGCCAACCCGAGGCCGACACCGCGGAGCTGTTCTTCAAGGACGTCCGCGTCCCGCACGCCAACCTCATCGGCGAGGAGGGCATGGGCTTCATCTCGATGATGAAGATGCTGCCGCAGGAGCGGCTCGGCTCCGCGGTCAACAACGTGCACCACGCCAAGCACATCCTGCTCGAGACCATCGAGTACGCGAAGGAGCGCAAGGCGTTCGGCCAGGCCATCGGCGCCATGCAGTACAACAAGTTCCTGCTCGCCGAGCTGATCACCAAGATCGAGGTGGCCGAGGCCTACGTCGACCAGGCCGTCGAGGCCCACGCCGACGGCAAGCTCACCGCCGTGGACGCCGCCAAGGCCAAGTGGTGGACCGCGCAGACGCAGTCCGAGGTTCTGGACGCGTGCGTGCAGATCCACGGTGGCTACGGCTTCATGAACGAGTACCGTGTGGCTCGTGCATGGAAGGACGCCCGCGTCACCAAGATCTGGGCCGGCACCAACGAGATCATGAAGGAACTCATCGGCCGCGATCTGGGCCTGTAGAGACTCGAAGCGTCAACACAAAACAAGGAGCACGTGATGCCCGAAGCTGTGATTGTGTCCGCCGCCCGTTCTCCCATCGGGCGGGCGATGAAGGGGTCGCTCAGGACGGTGCGCCCGGACGACCTGGCCACCCAGATGGTCGCGGCCGCCCTGGCGAAGGTGCCGGAGCTGGACCCGACCCAGATCGACGACCTGATGCTCGGCTGCGGCCAGCCCGCCGGCCAGTCCGGGTTCAACATCGCCCGCGTCGTCGCGGT
>NZ_JBSNCE010000037.1:0-56619 GCF_053764755.1 Rhodococcus sp. 2H158 | reverse complement strand
GCATGATCGTCGGGGCGTCGGGTTCGATCCTGACCAACCTGATGGCCAAGGCGATGAACCGGTCCATCCCGGCGATCGTGTTCGGCTCGTTCGGCGGCGACGGCGGTGCCGGTGCGGTGGCCGGCGGTGCCGGTGGCACCGTCAAGGCCACCTCCGCCTCCGATGCGGCGGTCCAGATGGCGTACGCCAACCAGGTCATCGTGGTGCCCGGCTACGGGCTGGCGGTGGCGCAGGCGCAGCACGCGGTCAAGGAGATGGCGGAGCTGCTCGAGGAGAAGGGGGTGGAGGTCAAGTACGCCATCCACCCGGTCGCCGGCCGGATGCCCGGACACATGAACGTGCTGCTCGCCGAGGCCGAGGTGCCGTACGAGGCGCTCAAGGAGATGGACGACATCAACGGCGAGTTCTCCCGCACCGACGTCACCGTCGTCATCGGCGCCAACGACGTCACCAATCCCGCCGCCCGGCACGACTCGTCCAGCCCGATCTACGGCATGCCCATCCTCAACGTCGACCAGTCCAAGTCGGTCATCGTGCTCAAACGCTCGATGAGCTCCGGCTACGCCGGCATCGACAACCCGCTGTTCACCGCCGACCACACCTCCATGCTCTTCGGCGACGCGAAGAAGATGGTCTCCGAGGTCACCGAGGAACTCAAGGCGCTGTAAGGCCATTCCGCAGCCGGGGCGTCCGCAGTACGGAGGCTGCAGCGATGGACACGGACCTCACCCCGAGCAATGGTGCAGCGCACCGGTTCCGGCCCGGGTGACGAGCACAGGGTGAGCGGACGGTAGAGCAGCGCATCCGGCGTTGCTGTCTCACGCAGAAAGGAGGAGCCATAGTGACTTCCGTAGGGCTGAGCGCGTACGGGATGACAGGGAACGACCTGGTCGAGCTCGCCACTTGTGCCGACGGGTTGGGTTTCGACGCCCTCTGGATCGGAGAACACCTGCTCCGACCGTCCGTGCACACCGCAGAACATCCCTCGGTGGGAACCGAGCAGCATCATTCCGGTCCGATCATCGATGTCGAGACGGAACTGGTGGATCCATGGATTGTTCATGCGGCAATCGCCGCAGTCACGACGCGGATCAATCTCGGCACAGCCGTCTATCTGGCGCCACTGCGGCATCCCCTCCATACGGCGCGCACCACGATCACCGTCCAGGAGATGAGCGGCGGACGTGCACTTTTCGGGGTGGGCGCTGGCTGGCTCGAGGAGGAGTTCGACGCGTTCGGAATACCATTCCGTACGCGCATGTCGAGGACAGAGGAATGCCTGGAGATTCTTCGCAAGGCATGGTCGGGAACTGCCTTCTCGCACGAAGGCAAGCATTTTCGCTTCGATGAGGTGCAGGTGCACCCCAGGCCTGTCGAGATTCCCGTCATCCTCGGGGGAAACAGTCCGGCCGCGCTGGCCCGGGCGGCGCGGCTGGGCGATGGGTGGTTCACATCCGGGACGCCCACCTTCGACGAATCCTCGGAAATGGTACGCGAGGTCCACCGGCGTCGAGAGGGGCTGGGGAAGAGCGGCGAATTCACCTGTTACGTCCGGGTACCGGAGGTGAACGTCGCGGAGTTCGAGCGCTACCGCGAGCACGGTATGGGCGACCTGGTTATCTGGGCGGACACCGTGTGGCGCGGACGCACCCACCAGGAGCGCCGTGACCGGCTTGCCGCGATCGCCGACGAACTCGGCCTCCGAACCGGAGCCTCGGGGTAGCTGATGTCGTATCCGTGCAGATTCTTGTTGTCGATCCTGGCACGTGTTGCGCGGGTCGGTTGTGAACGTGCGGGACTGGAAGGCGAAAGTAAGAGTGTCCGAACGACGTCCGGAATCCGCGTCGGCGGTCCTGTCAGGGGGATGAGTTGCCACGAAATACGCGTCGAAGCGACGTGAACGGAAGCGGGTCCACCGCGCGCGGTGAAGTCTCGCTGCTGCGGCCGCTGAAGGCCGCAGAGACCGTCGCGCGCACGATCGTCGGCGAGATTCAGAGCCAGAGCCTGCCACCGGGGACGAGCTTGCCCTCAGAGGCGACGATGCTCGAACATTACGGTGTCAGTCGCGAGTCCCTTCGAGAGGGTCTGCGTCTCCTCGAGGTCCAGGGAATGATCACCATTCGCCGGGGACCGGGCGGCGGTCCCATCGTCGGATCGGTGGACGCGGCCCATCTGGGCAGGGTGTCGGCACTGTTCTACAACATGGCGGGTGCCACGTACGAGGAACTGTTCGATGCCTGGGTCTGGGCCGAGACGGAACTTGCCGAGCGTGCGGCTCGAAACCCCGACGGTGCACTGCGAGCAACCCGCATGGAACCGTTTCTGCAGCAGCATGAGCACTCCGAGGTCGAACTCGCCCCGTATCTCGAGGAACATGCAGGTTTTCATCGTGCCGTCGCCACCCTTGCGGGTAACCGTGTTCTGTCGCTCAGTCTCGAAACCTACGGACAGATCGTCACGCACCATGTCGCCGTCCTGGACGATCCGCGGAAGCTGCGCGCCGTGCTGACCGACGACCATCAGCACATCGCAAAGGCGGTGGTTGCGGGGCGGTGCCGGCAGGTTCGCGGGCTCATGGAGAACCATCTGCGTGGGGTTGTCGACTACTGTCGCTCTCGTTTGGCCGTGCCGCTGAACTCGCCGGTCGAGTGGTTGTAGCTCCCGCACGTTCATTCGGCACACCCGGACTGTGGAAGCCGGCGAGACACCTGTGTCCCGCCGGCTTCGCTGAACCTGCACAACACCGTTCAGCTCTCCCCTTCTCCCTCCACACACGAACACAAATCTCTATTTCTCATGAAGAATGGAGCGGAAGCCCCTTGACTTCCGGGTCCATCATGAGCAATATGTTCTTCCAGCGACTCGGTGATGGCCATCACACGATGATCGCCGCGCCGTCCCCGCCCTGTAGCGGGACGCTTTCGACTACACGAGACCTGCGCGGACGTTCTCTCCCTCGCGGTCGACGACACCCACAGAAACTGAGCCAGGAGGCCCCATGAAGCGGTTGAGCGGCAAGGTCGCATTCATCACCGGAGCCGCACGCGGCCAAGGTCGTACACATGCTGTACGGCTGGCCGAGGATGGTGCCGACATCGTTGCGATCGATCTCTGCCGGCAGCAGGAAAACCTCGACTACTCGCAGGGAACCCCGGACGACCTGGCGGAGACGGTCCGCCTGGTCGAGAAGGAGGGGCAGCGGATCATCGCCCGCGCTGCCGACGTCCGCGACCTCACCCGAGTCCAGGAGGTTGTCGACGAAGCGCTCAGCGAGTTCGGACGCATCGACATCCTGGTGTCCAATGCCGGCATCTCCAACCAAGGGGCCGTCGTCGGCCTCACCGATCGGCAGTGGTCGGACATCCTCGATACCAACCTCGTCGGTGCATGGCACGTGTGCCGGGCGGTGCTGCCGTCGATGATCGAGCGCGGCGAGGGCGGCTCGGTGATCTTCGTCAGTTCGACTGTCGGACTGCGCGGCGCACCGGGGCAATCCCACTATGCCGCCTCGAAGCACGGGCTCCAGGGCCTGATGCTTTCCCTTGCGAACGAAGTAGGTCCGCACAATATCCGGGTCAACTCCGTCAATCCGGGTGCGGTCAACACCCCGATGGCCATCAACGAGAGCCTGCTGAAGATGTTTCTTCCGCATCTCGAGAACCCGACCGCCGACGACGCTGCCGAGCTGTTCGCCGAACTGACGCTACTGCCGATTCCGTGGGTCGAGCCCGAGGACGTCAGCAACGCGGTCGCCTGGCTTGCGTCCGACGAGGCCCGATTCATTCACGGGGTCGCCATCCCCGTTGACGGTGGTCAGCTGGCGCGAGCCTAGGAGAACACAATGGCGAAGATTTCGATCGATCACGACTACTGCCAGGCGCACGGCCGCTGCTATGCGCGATTCCCCGCGCTGTTCGACGCGGACGAAGAAGGCAAAGCCGTGGTGAAGGGTGATGGAACGCTCCCCGGCACGATCGAGGAGTCCCAGATCACCGGTGCCTGTCCAGAAGCTGCTATCACGGTGTCGTGAAAAGGAAGAGTTGACAATGACCGAGCAAACGCAGTCCCGGCCGGCGACGTCGTCGGGATGCCCCGTCGACCTGTGGTCCGAGCAGTTCAACGAGAACTTCTGGCCCGAAATCAACCGTATGCAGGCCAGCGACGAACTGTCCGTGCATACCCAGGGTGAGACGCCCTGCTACGTCGCCACCCGCTACGAGGACGTGTTCAAGGTCCTGCGGGATTGGAAGCGGTTCTCCTCGGAGGGCGGCGTGGCGATCCTCGGACACGATAATCGCTCCGAGCCGCCGAAGAACGAAGGGCGTTTTCTGCCAGAGGATCTCGACCCGCCCGCCCAGACCGGCTGGCGCAAGCTCCTCAATCCTGAGCTGACGGAGGAGAAGATGCGCCGGTTTCTGCCGGCGATCACCAAGGATATCGACTCTTTCCTCGACGCGGGCATCGCGGCCGGGAGCTTCCGAGTCATGGAGGACTTCCTGCGCCCCTCGCAGCTTCGCGCGGTCTTCTCCAATCTACTCAATCTCGAGGGCGACCGCATCGACGACTGGATGAAGTGGGCTCACGACATCTTTGTCGGCGAAACGGCCGAGGAGGCGGAAACCGCCTTCGTCAGCCTCTACACCGCAATCGATGCGCTCGTTCGTGAACGCATGGCGCACCCGATCGAGGACGACCTCGTCAGCCTGGTGTGCCAGGTCGAGGAGATCGACGGTCGCGAACCCACTCTCGCCGAGCGCATCGCCGTGGTCCTCCCGCTGTCCATCGCGGGTCTGGAATCGACCGGCACCGTGCTGGGTGGGACGATCCACCATCTCGCGACCCATCCGGACGACCTCGCCGAGCTCGTTGCCGATCCGTCGCTGATCCCGGAGGCGGTGGAGGAGGGACTGCGCATGTTCGCCAACGTGACAGTCCTGCAGCGTACGACGACCTGTCCGGTCACCGTCGGCCGGACCGAACTCGGAGCCGACGCCAAGATCTGGACCTCGTACAACGGCGCCAATCGAGATCCTGCGAAGTTCCCGGATCCGCACACCTGGGATTTGCACCGCAAGGACAAGAACCACCTCGCCTTCAGTATCGGGCCGCACCGGTGCCTGGGGTCGAACTTCGCCCGCGTGATGATGACCCGGGTTCTCGAGCGCATGGTGGAGAAGATCCCGCGTTTCGCGCTCGCCGAGGAGCAGGCGGTGCAGTACCACTCGATGCCCACCCGCGGAATTCACGAATTCACTCTCACCGTTCAGCAGTAGACCCCTCCTCTCGAAGGACAGGACCATGAGCAACACGAATTCCCAAGAACTGCTGGACCTCGCCCACGGTGTGGTCGATGCGTGGAACCGTCTCGACCTCGATGCCCTGCGGGAGCTCGTCGACGAGAATGTCGTTGTGGTGCACCAGAACCGCGGAGTCGCGGCCAAGGGGCGCGACCTGATGTTGCAGACGGTGGAACAGATGAGCGCGGTCTTCCCGGACCGGGCGATCGGGGAGACCACCCGGTGGGCGACGACCGGCAATTCCGTCATGCGGGAGACCGCCTGGCAGGGTACCGCCACCGCCGACGTTCCCGGTTTCGGCAACGCGGGCGAGTTCTGCAAGCTGAACGTCCTGTCGATCATGACGTTCGAGAACGGTCGCCTGACCGAGTGGTGTGACTACGGATGACTGCCGTAGGTGCCTGGCGTGGCATCCCGCTGCGCCAGGCACCTTCCCCTCGGCCCGATCGACTCGGAAGTGAACAATGGACCTCGAACTACATGTCTTCCAGCGCCGCTCAGTTGCCGACGGCATCGTCGAGCTGACCTTGGTGCACCCGGACGGCTGTGCTCTCCCACGTTGGGATGCAGGTGCGCACGTCGACCTAGAACTCGGCGGCATGCTCAGGCAGTACTCCCTGACCGGTCTCGAGATCCGAGACGATCGCTGGGTCGTGTCCATCCTTCGGGAGCGGGACGGTCGCGGTGGATCCCGCTACGCGCACGAGCGCCTGCCCGAAAGGTCGTCGGTACGCGTCTCGCTGCCGCGCAATCACTTCGGGCTCGAGCCGGAGGCGCCACGAGTGCTGTTCGTTGCCGGTGGAATCGGAATCACCCCGATCCTGCCCATGATCAGGCAGCTCGAGGCGGCCGGGACTCCGTGGGACTTGTTCTACTGCGGTCGGTCCCGAACGAGCATGGCGTACCTCGACGAACTGGCCAAGTTCGGCGATCGGGTGCTCATCCGGCCCGACGACGAGTTCGGCATTCCGGATCTCGGCTTGCTCGTGGCGGAGACGGCGATCGACACCGTGGTGTATTCGTGCGGACCCGAGAGCATGCTGTCCGCGCTGGAGACCTGCTGCGCCGAGGCGGCACCCCCGCGTCGGTTACGCGTCGAGCGGTTCGTCCCGAAGCTCGTCGAACCCACGGAGCCCGACCACGGGTTCGAGGTGGAGTTCGCCCAGAGTGGCGTCACGGTGACGGTGCCGGTGGGGCGGTCGATCCTCGAGGTGGCGGGGGAGTACGGGGTCGACATCATCTCCTCGTGCAGCGAGGGCACCTGCGGAACGTGTGAAACGCCCGTACTGGAGGGCGTTCCCGACCATCGCGATTCGGTGCTCACCCAGGAGGAACAGGCCTCCTGCGCCACGATGATGCCTTGCGTGTCACGCGCCAGATCGGCCCGTCTCGTATTGGACGTATGACGACACCCGGCGCCGTGCGCCATGGGAAGGAAGACCGGATGAGCAACGAACACCACACCGGAGCGGCACTCGACGGACAGCGGGCGCTGATCACCGGAGCCAGCGAGGGCATCGGCCTCGGGATTGCCGAGGCCCTGGTCCGTGCCGGAGCGGACGTGATGATTGCCGCCCGCCGTCGAGACCGACTCGAAACGGCGCAGAAGGAACTGCAGAACGTGGCCCGTTCGGGTCAGCGCGTCGACGTCACCGAGGTCGACATCCGGCAACCGGAATCGGTCGCCGCGATGTTCGAACGGGTCGACGCGGAGTTCGGCGACCTCAACATCTTCGTCGCGAACGCAGGAAGCGGGTCGATGGTCCCGTTCCTCGAGATGACCGAGGAAATCTGGCAGTCCACGCTCGAGCTGAACCTCAGCGGCACCTTCCGGTGTTGTCACCAGGCCGCGACCCGGATGACGGCGCGCGCCGACAAGCAGCAGAATGCCGTCATTCTCGTCGTCTCGTCCATTAGAGCGCTGGGGACCCGGCCCGGCACGATTCACTACGCCACGACGAAGGCTGGACTCAACCAGTTCGTTCGTGTCGCCGCGTACGAGCTCGCCGGAGCCGGAGTCCGGGTGAACGCGCTCTCACCGGGCATCACCGCAACCCCGATGGCGATCGAACGCAACCCGGAAACGTTTGCCAGGATGTCGGCGACCGTCCCGATGGGTCGGGCCGGCACTGTCGAGGACATGGGTGCGGCCGCGGTGTATCTGAGCAGTCCGGCCGCGGGCTTCGTCACCGGTGTCAACCACATCGTCGACGGCGGTGAGTCGCTCTATTGAGCATCGCGCCCGTAGGCGGCGCTCGGTTGGCGGTGGGCTGACGGAGGGATCGTCGACCCAGGAACGACTGCGGCGCAATCGGACCCCGCACGGTTCCTGCGTGCGGGGTTCTTTCGCGTCGCCGCTTGTGTTATTTCATCATGATGTTTAAGCTCGGGGTCGGGGGTGACGTGAGACACGTCGGTGGACTCCGCGGAGCCGTACCCGGCCCCATCTCTCGAGACGATTCTGGAACAGGAGGCACGTGGTGACTGCAATCGAAGATCCCACGCCGACGACGATCGGGCGCCGCCCAGGGCCGCGGGTGGGTCCACTGGCGGGGGTACGAGTGGCCGACTTCTGCTGGATGGGGGTCGGGGCCGTGGCGACGCGGATGCTCGCCGACTTCGGGGCCGAAGTCATCAAGATCGAATCACGTGATCGCCTCGACATGCCGCGGCGCCTGCCGATCTACAAGGACGAGGTCCGCTCGTACGGCGAGGAAGACCCCAACCCGGACCCCGACAAGGGCGGTTTGTTCAACAACTACAGCCGGAACAAGCTCGGCGTCACCATCAACATGAAGACCGAGCGCGGTCAGCAACTCGTCCGGCAACTCATCGGTGCGAGCTCGGTGGTTACCGAGAACTTCGCGCCCGGTGTCATGGAGAAGTGGGGGCTGACCTACGACGCGCTGAAAGAGATCACTCCCGATGTGATCCTCGCCCGAATGAGCGGGTACGGGCACAGCGGACCCCACCACAGGTTCAAGAGTTACGGTCCCGTCGTGCAGGCGGTGTCCGGTCTGTCGTTCATCTCGGGACTGCCGGGGCGTGAACCGTCCGGGTGGGGATTGTCGTACATGGACAACCAGGCGGCGTACTACAATTCCGCTGCGGTTCTCATGGCGATCATGCAGCGCGCCGTCACCGGCAAGGGCCAGGAGATCGACGTCTCCGCCGTCGAAGCCGGGATCAATCTGATCGGCCCGGATCTGCTCGATGTCGCCGTCAACGGCGTGGTCACGCGACGTCCCGAGTACCCGACGGGCAATCGGCTCGTCCACCCGGCCGCGGCACCGCATGGCGTGTATCCGGCGCAGGGCGAGGACACCTGGGTTGCCATCGCGGTCTTCGACGACGACCAGTGGGAGCGACTCGTCACGGTCCTCGGCCGACCCGACTGGGCGACGGCTTCGCAGTTCGCGGACGCGCGTAGCCGGTACGCGCGCCAGGACGAACTCGATGCGCACCTGTCGCAGTGGACGGCGCTGCGGCCGGCTCACGAGACCATGCACCTGCTGCAGCAGGCCGGAGTGCCCGCGGCAGCGGTGCAGAACTCCCGGGATCTGGCGGAATCGGACCCGCAGATCGCGTATCGCGGCACCTTCTTCGAGCTCGATCATCCGGTCATCGGCGTCGCGAAATTCGAGGGCACTCCGATGCGGTTCACCAGAACCGTGCAACAGAACTGGCGCTCTGCCCCCCTGCTGGGCGAAGACAACGAGTACGTGTTCGGCGACATCCTGGGCCTGGATCACGCGGAGATCGCCGAGCTGACCGCGGAAGGTGTGATCTGATGGAACTGGCATTCAGCGGGCTGCGGGTCGTCGAGATCGCCGACGACCCGGCCGGGGAATACGCCGGCAAGTTGCTGGCCGATCAGGGCGCCACGGTGGTGAAGGTGGAACCGATCGGCGGTGCCGCCAGCCGGCGCATCGGACCGTGGGCCCACGGGACGGAGGACCCCGACCACAGCCTGAACTTCTGGACCTACAACACGTCCAAACAGTCGGTGGTTCTGGCCGACGACGATCAGGGCCGCGCCGCCCGTGCCGCGCTCATCGCGGAGGCGGACATCGTGCTGACCACCGGCCGACCTGTCGATCTCGCCGCGGCCGGTCTCGATCTCGAGGCCCTGTGCGCCCAGCGCAGCACGTTGATCGCCCTGTCGATCTCCCCGTTCGGGCTCACGGGTCCGTGGGCGAACTATCTGAGTTCCGACCTGGTCGGGCTGGCCGCCGGGGGGCTTCTCAACAGCTGTGGATACGACGACCACTCCATCCCGCCGATCCGGCCGGGTGGCAATCAGGGCTACATGACGGCAGCCAGCTTCGCGCTGTGCGGGGTGGTGCTCGCCCTCATCGAGCGACAGCAGACAGGACGCGGCCAACTGATCGATGTGTCAATGCACGAATCAATCGCGGTCACTGGCGAACTCGCCAATCCCTACTGGTTCTACCCGAAGGCGGTGGTCAAACGGCAAACCTGCCGGCACGCACAGCCGTCGCCGACCCAGCCCGCGCTGTTTCAGTGCGCCGACGGGGTGTGGGTCTACTTCGCCCTCATCCTCGCCGATCAGTTCGCGTGGAAAGCCCTCACCTCCTGGATGGACGAGATCGGACTCGTCGCCGACCTCGCCGAGGAAGCATTCGACTCCTTGGCCTATCGGCAGGAGAACTTCGCGCACATCCAGGGCCTGCTCGAAGCGTTCTTCATGATCCAGGATTCGGAAACGGTCTACCGGGACGGCCAGAAGTGGGGGCTGCCGATCGGACCGCTGCGCGCACCCGAGGAGGTGCTGCGCGACGAGCATCTCGCGGCCCGGAACTTCTTCGTCGACGTGACCATGGCGGACGGCAGCACGACCACCTTCCCCGGTGCGCCCTACCGGTTCTCGAACGGCTACGGCGACCCCCATCGCCCACCCATGCTCGGGGAGCACACCGAGGAGGTGCTCGCCCATGACTGACCTGTGGCAGCAGGACGTGTGCGCCATCGTCGGCGTCGGCGAATCCGACTACTCGAAGAACTCGGGAACCAGCGTGACCGCCCTCGCTGCCGCGGCATCTCGGGCGGCGCTGGCCGACGCGGGCATCGACCCCGCCGATGTCGACGGGGTCATCCGCAACGACATGGATCTGGTCTCGTGCGCGGCGCTGGCCGACGCCATCGGGGCCCGCAACTTGACATACTTCGGCGAGGCGGGACCGGGTGGGTCGGGTCCCGCGGCCATGGTGGCCCAGGCCGTCGGCGCAATCATGAGCGGCCAGGCGAGCACCGTCGTCGTATTCCGTTCCCTCAACGGCCGGTCCGGAAACCGGTTCGGGCTCTCCTCTGAGCTGGCGACGTCCACGGGGGGAGGGGAGTCGATGACCGAGTTCTTCGGCCCCTACGGCCTGCTCTCCCCGGGTCAGTTCTTCGCGCTCCTCGCCCAGGAGTACATGCGCAAGACCGGCACTACATCCGAGCAACTGGGGCACATCGCACTCGCGGCTCGCCGACACGCCAACAACAATCCGCGGGCGCAGATGTACGACCGGAAGATGACACTCGACGACTATCTCAACTCGCGGATGTTGTCCTCACCGTTACGGTTGTTCGACTACTGCCTCGAAACTGACGGCGCTGCCGCGGTGGTGGTGACCAGCACCGAGCGCGCCCGCGATCTGCGTCAGAAGCCGGCTGTGATCCGGGCCGCCGCCATGGCCAGCGGTCCACGTCCTCAGCCGGGGCAGATGTATCCGGTGCTGATGCGCGACGACCCGTTGGACATGCCGTCGCGGTACTGCGCGGAAACCCTGTACCGCCGAGCCGGTCTGGGGCCCGAGGAGGTCGATTCGGCTCAACTGTACGACTGCTTTACGATCACGGCCCTGCTCCAGGTCGAGGACTACGGGTTCTGCGACCGGGGGGAAGCCGGGGAGTTCGCCGCAGCGGGCGAGCTCGAAATCGGTGGAGCGATACCGTTCAATACCAGCGGAGGACACATGTCCGAGGGCTACATCCATGGGATGAACCACATCGCGGAGGGGGTCCGCCAGATTCGGGGAACCTCGAGCAACCAGGTCCCGGGAGCCTCGGTGTCCCTGGTGACCTCGGCCCCACCGCCGTCGACCTCGGCACTGATCCTGGTGGCGGCATGAGCCCCCGCCTGGCCCCGACCGTTGTCGATCCCGCGTCGAGAGGCTTCTTCGCGGCGGCGGCAGAGGGTCGACTCACCGTGCTCACCTGTACCCGATGCGGTGGTCACACCCACCTGCCTCGTCCCTACTGTGTGCATTGTGACGCCGATGCGCTGGAATGGCGTGAGGTCCCACCTCGCGGCCGGGTGCGTTCGTGGACCGTCGTCGAGCATCAGGTGCACCCGTGGTTTCCCACGCCGTACACCGTGGTTCTCATCGACATCGAAGACAGTCCCGGTGTCCGCATGATCGGCTACCTGCCGGGACGGGCCGAGGTGGACGAGAACACGGTCCTCCACGCCGATTTCGAAGACCTGGGGTCGGATGCCGAGGGGAATCCGACTGTCCTGCCCAGGTGGAATCCAGGGGAGGCGCAGTGACACTTGGAGGTGCGGCAGAGTTGCAGGTGGACCTGGCGCCCGTGCGAGCCGGAGGAGGGTTCGACTGGGAGAGCTTGGAAACATACTTGCGACAGCACCTTCCGGACCTGGACGGTCAATTCTCCGTGCTTCAGTTCCCTCCGGCTGGGACATGGCCACCGTCGGCGATACGCTCGTAATCTGGGGACGCTGCTGAACTACTGGACCGATGTCACGGCCGAACCTGGTTCGGACGCGGCGTTCGCCGCCGTACCGGCATGCAAGCCCTCGGGTTGCCGCCTCGAGCCGCAGTGGTGGAACGCTACGCACCGATCAGCTCGCTGGTTGTCGGTGCAATCGACTGGTACCGGGCCTTCGGGCGCTGGAGAACCGTGGTCATCCTGCAGCAGCTCTACGCCCGTTTCGTGCGGGGCGAGTCGGCGGCCCTCGGATGGGTGAGCGTGGCGCTGCTGTCGCGCCGAGTTCTGGCCTGCTGAGGGCGGGAGCGGCCGGCACGGCGGGATCTGATGCACATCGACGATCCGCGGTTCAGCGATGGAAACGAACCTCGCCTCGGACGATGTTGCAGCGCAACGGTTCCGATTTCGGGGTGAGAATCGCATCGGTGAGCGGTCGATCGAGCAGCACGAGATCTGCGGGAGCGTCGGGCGTCACGGTCCGGGGTCGGTCGCCGGGTCGGTCGAGCGGGGTGAGGTATCGGTCGAGGGACTCGGTGGTGGTGATCGTCTCCTGCTCGCCGACGACGTGCCCGGTGGAGGCACGGCGGTCGGTCGCAGCGGCGATCACTGCCCACGGGTCCAACGGTCCGTAGGGGGCATCGCTGGACAACGCCAGGGGCACACCAGCGTCGAGCAGCGACCGGCAGCGGTAGAGGTCCGGCAGATCCCGCGGGTCGACGCGGTCGAGGTAGTCGTCGCCGCGGTGCGCGAGGAATCCGGGCTGGGTAATGACGCACAGCCGGTGGCGGCGCAGCTCCGGGATCGACGCGGCCGGGATCAGTGCCCCGTGTTCGATCCGGTCGCCCGCCAGGGTGCCGACGTCGTCGAAGACCGCGAGCAGCAGCAGCGCCTCGCGGCTGACGCAGTGCACGGCGACGGGGCGGCCGTGGGTGTGGGCGCGGCGGACGGTGTCGGACAGGGCCTCGATGTCGGGCAGCCCCGAGTCGGCGAGCTCGATCTTGTACGTTCCGGTCGTCACGGTCGCCGGCCAGGACGCCGGATCGTCGCCCCCTGGTGCGCCGAGCAGATGCAGTCGCTGCGGGAGAGCGCCGGTGGTGTGCGCGTCGATCAGCGCTGCCAGGGAGTCCGGCGGCAGGTCCGGGGCGGCGTCGGTGACCCCGGTGATGCCGAACCGGACCAGGTCCGCGCCGACGGTGTCGAGCGGCGGTGGGCCGGTGGAGGGCAGCCGCTCGCGCAACCACGCGTCCGCGCGCCACACTCCCCCGGCGGGGCGGCCGGCGTCGTCGCGCTCGACACCCGGGTGTTCGGCCGAGTCCAGCTCGACCAACGCCGAGGCGGCCGAGTTGAGCATCCACAGCGCGCCGCTGCGGTGCTTCAGCCGCACGGGTCGCCGCGCGTGCAGCCGGTCGAGGGATGTGGCATCGAGCAGGCCGGCGACGGTCTCGACGTAGCCGGCCCCGCGGATCCAGCCGTCGCCGGGTGCGGCGTCCAGCGCGCGTGAGGGCATCGGGCGTGCGCACGTGCGGGGGACCGCTCCGCACCGAGGAGGCGTCGGCGGCCACAGCGTGCAGGTGCAGGTGATGATCGTGCAGCCCCGGCAGCAGCGCGCCGTCGCGGCCGTCGATGACCTCGGCACCGTCGGTGGCGCGCCTTGCACCTCTTCGTCACCGGCGGCTCGCTCGACCCGCAACGTGCGCTTGCGTGGGGGCTGATCGATGAGATTCGTGGGGCGGTCGAGTGAGCGAATGTATCGTGCTGTCGGTCTGATCGAGTGAGCGATACATTCGCTCGGCCCTGGGGCGGTGGTAGTCGGGCGCCGCCCAGTTTCGGGGTGCCGCCCAGGCCCTGGTCGATCTGATTAACGCATGTACTAAATAGTCGCGCTCGGATAAGGTGGCGCTCATGACCGAAGCGGACGCCCGCGACCTCGACTACTGGTCCTTCGTCGAACTCGCGAACCGGCGCCTGAGCAGCCGATACGGCGACTACCACGAGCAGGCCACCGAGGTGCTGCTGACCCTCAACCGGGCTTCCGACATCGTCACGTACGACCTCGAGGCGGCCGTGCACCGCCCGAGGGGGCGGTCGTGGTCGGCGTACCGCCTGATGTTCGTCACCTGGCTGGCCGGCCCCATCGAGCCGAAGGTGGCCGCCAAGCTCACCGGCATGAGCCGCGCCGCCGTCTCCAATCTCGCGAAACCACTGGTCGAGGCCGGTCTGCTGGCTCGTACCCCGGATCCGGAGGACGGCCGGTCGGTCCGCTTGTCGCTCACCGAGGCCGGCGAGCGGGAGATCGTGGAGACGTTCCGCGCCCAGAACGAGCGCGAGGCCGCCTGGGTCGATGTGCTGACCGAGGCGGAGCAGCAGATCCTCGTCATGCTGCTCAACAAACTCATCACCAGGCGGAGCCAATTCGACATGCGCGACCGCAACTGACGACCGATCTTCCCGATGTGGTTGCGCTCACGCCCGAAAACTAGTTAAGGTATTTACTAACACCGCGGGATCTCCGCGGATCAGCCACCGAGAACCCGAGGAGCGGAATCCCATGGCGTTCTACCGACAGCTCGGCGTCATCCCGCCGAAGCGGCACACGCAGCACCGCAACGAGGACGGCGGACTGTTCTACGAGGAGCTGATGGGCGAGGAGGGCTTCTCCTCGGACTCGGCGCTGCTCTACCACCGCCACATCCCGTCGGCCATCGTCGACGCGACCGAGTGGAAGGTGCCCGAGCAGGCCACCACCCCGAACCACCCGCTCAAGCCGCGTCACCTGAAGCTGCACGACCTGTTCCCGGAGACCGTCTGGGCCGAGACCGACGTCGTCACCGGCCGCCGGCTGATCCTGGGCAACGCGGACGTGCGCCTCTCCTACGTCGTCTCGAGGAAGGAGTCGCCGCTCTACCGCAACGTCGTCGGCGACGAGATGGTCTACGTCGAATCGGGCACCGCCCGCGTCGAGACCGTCTTCGGTGTGCTCGACGCCAAGGCCGGCGACTACGTGCTGCTGCCGATGGCCACCACGCACCGCTGGATCCCCACCGGCGACGAGCCGCTGCGCGCCTATGTCATCGAGGCCAACAGTCACATCGTCCCGCCGAAGCGCTTCCTGTCGCGGTTCGGCCAGTTCCTCGAGCACGCGCCGTTCTGCGAACGCGACCTGCACGGCCCGACCGAGCTGATCCAGGTGGAGGACACCAACGTCGAGGTCCTGGTCAAGCACCGCACCTCGCACGGGATCGTCGGCACCCGCTACCTCGTGCCCAACCACCCGTTCGACGTCGTCGGCTGGGACGGCTGCCTGTACCCGTACACCTTCAGCATCCACGACTACGAGCCCATCACCGGCCGGGTCCACCAGCCGCCGCCGGCGCACCAGGCGTTCGAGGGCAACAACTTCGTCATCTGCAACTTCGTGCCCCGCAAGGTGGACTACCACCCGCTGGCGATCCCGGTGCCCTACTACCACTCCAATGTCGACTCCGACGAGATCATGTTCTACTGCGGCGGCGACTACGAGGCCCGCAAGGGCTCCGGCATCGGCCAGGGTTCGATCTCCGTCCATCCCGGCGGCCACGCCCACGGTCCGCAGCCCGGTGCCTACGAGCGGAGCCTCGGCGTCGACTTCTTCGACGAGCTCGCCGTCATGGTGGACACCTTCCGCCCGCTCGAACTCGGCGAGGGCGCGCTCGCGTGCGAGGACCCGGCCTACGCCGGTAGCTGGAATCGAGGCCTCGGCAAGTGAGCACCCTCGGACTCCTGCTCGCCGGCCTGTGTGACGACGCGGCGCTCTTCCCACCGGGCAACGCCCCGCTCGACCTCGCGCTGCCGGCCCACGCCGCGCACCGCGTCGCCGACCACGCCGAGCTGGTAGGCACGTTCGTGTTCCCGGCGCCGCGGATTCCGGAGCTGCTCGAGGCGCTCGGGCAGCGACCGCTCGGCGGTGAGCTGACCCTGAGCCTGACCGTTCCCGGCGGTCCCGCCGCGGTCGTTCCCGCGATGGAGAGCCTGCGCGGCCTCGACGGCGTCGCCGTGGCGGCGCTCGAGATCGCCGTTCCGGCCGACGAGCCCCCCACCGGTCTTCTCGTCGCCCTCGATGTGCTCGCCGCCGAGTACCCGGGAGTGGCTCTGTTCGTGGAGATTCCGCGCGACGAGCGCCGCACCGAGATCCTCCAGGGTCTCGTGGGATCGCGCTACGCGGCGAAGTTCCGCACCGGCGGTGTGGTCGCCGAGGCGTACCCCGACGAGCAGGAACTCGCCGAGGCCGTCGCGACCGTGGTGCGCACGAAGGTGCCGTTCAAGGCCACGGCCGGTCTGCACCACGCGGTCCGCAACACCGACCCACAGACCGGATTCGAGCAGCACGGATTCCTCAACGTGCTCGCCGCCGTCGACGCCGCGCTCGACGGTGCGGACATCCCGGACCTGGCGGCCGTGCTCGCCGACCGGGACGGCGACCGCCTCGCCGCACGGCTGGGCTCGCTGACCCCCGCGCGCATCACCCAGGTCCGCAACCGCTTCCGCTCGTTCGGAACCTGCAGCATCGCGGAGCCGCTCGCCGATCTCGTCGAGGTCGGCCTGGCCCCGTCGACGATGTCCCCGATCACCGAAGGATCCCTTGCATGACCGTCATCGACATCCCGGAAGGTTCGCTCTTCGGCGCGAACAACCTGCCCTACGGTGTGTTCTCCACGGCCGGAACGCAGCCCCGCGTCGGTGTGCGCGTCGGTGACTCCGTTCTCGATCTGTCCGTCGTGTTCGACGACCCCGCCTTCGCCGAGCCCACCCTCAACGCCTTCATGGCGCGGGGCCGCGCCCGCTGGGACGAGGTGCGCGCCGCGCTGCAGAGCCTGGTCACCGGGGACGTGCCCGCCGAGGCCGTGCACGCCGTCGCGGAGGTCGAGCTGCACCTGCCGATCGAGGTCGCCGACTACGTCGACTTCTACGCGTCGGAGAACCACGCGTCGAACCTCGGACGGCTGTTCCGGCCCGACAACCCGTCGCCGCTGATGCCGAACTGGAAGCACCTGCCGGTCGGCTACCACGGCCGGTCGAGCACCGTCGTCGTTTCCGGCGTGGACATCGTGCGCCCGTGTGGCCAGCGCAAGGGCCCGAACGACCCGGCGCCCGTCTTCGGTCCGTCGATCCGTCTCGACATCGAGGCCGAGATGGGCTTCGTCGTCGGTATCGGCTCGCCGATGGGATCGTCGATCACCCCGGACGAGTTCGCCGACCACTGCTTCGGGGCCGTCATCCTCAACGACTGGTCGGCCCGCGACATCCAGGCGTGGGAGTACGTGCCGCTCGGCCCGAACCTCGGCAAGTCCTTCGCGACCTCCATCTCCCCATGGGTCGTGCCGCTGGCCGCGCTCGAGGCCGCCCGCGTCGACACCCCGGTGCAGGACCCGGAGCCGCTGCCGTACCTGAAGGGCACCGAGAAGTGGGGCCTGGACATCGATCTCGAGGTCGAATGGAACGGCCACGTCGTCTCGCGTCCGCCGTACGCCCAGATGTACTGGTCGCCGGCGCAGATGCTCGCGCACACGTCCGTCAACGGTGCCGCCACCCGCACCGGCGACCTGTTCGGTTCCGGCACCATCTCCGGGCCGGAGAAGGACCAGCGCGGCGCGTTCATCGAACTCACCTGGGGCGGTAAGGAACCGGTTCAGGTCGGCGACGAGACCCGCACCTTCCTCGAGGACGGCGACGAGATCGCGATCTCCGCGACCGCGCCGGGTCCGGACGGCACCCGCATCGGCTTCGGCGAGGTCCGCACCCGCATCCTGCCCGCGAAGGACGCCGGCCACTGAGCCGACTCTCCCCGGATCCGCGCGCCGGTTCGACAGCGGCGCGGTGCATTCCGCGCGTCGACGTCCGGTCGGCGCGCGGATCCGTTTCAGCGGACGATCAACGAGTCACCCACGGACAGAATGCCGTCCGATGCCACGTCGGCGTAGACGCCGATGCAGGGGGCGGGCTTGCCGCCCGCCCGGTTCGGGACGCGGTTGCGGTCGGTGACGGTGCGCAGCATGTCGCGCCGGGCCGGCACCTCCTGGTGCGGCAGCGTCACCATCACACACCGCGCCGTGCGCTGGGTCGGCACGAGCGCGACGGAACCGGCCTCGACACGCCGGCCCAGCCAGTCGTCCTCGACGAACCCGGTGCCGCCGGTCGAGACCACGACGTTGGGCCGGAAGCGGCGCAGCGCGACGCCCGCCGGCTCGTCCGTGCCGAGCGCCTCCACGGCGGCCGTCGTCAGCAGGTGCAGCGGCGCGTCGTCGTAGGTGCGGGGGCGGGCCTCCAGGGTCAGCGCACGCCCGGTCAGTTCGGACAGCAGCCCGGGGGTGCGCGGGTCGTCGCCGCGGGTGCACCGGCCGTCGGGCAGCGTGATCTCGAGGACGGACGGATCCGACGGGTCGGCGTCGTCGAGCAGGCGGGCACGGCATTCGAGCAACCGCGACCAGGCCCGCACCTTCTTCGCTGACGCGACGGTGCCGGTCTCGGCGTCGATCACCGCCCACATGTGGTCGCCGCGCAGCCCGTCGGACTCGATTGTCGCCGACTGCAGTTGCTCGCCGCCGAACGACTTGACCGGGTAACGCCAGAGCTGAGAGACCTGCACAACGGGCCAGCATACGGACCGGTGTGTCCTTCGGGCGGTCGTGGCAGCCCGAAGGACACACCGGCGCAGCCTAAGGTGTGGCGTATGAGCGATGATGCGACGCCGCGCCGTTGGGGCCTGACTATCCCCCTCGACGGCATTTCCCTGCCGGATCAGCGAAACCTGATCGCCGAACTGCCCGACCTCGGCTACACCGACGTGTGGTCGTCCGAGAGCAGCGTGGCCGACGCCTTCACACCCCTGGCGCTGGCGAGCGTGTGGGCACCGACGCTGCGCCTGGGCACCGCGATCGTCCCGGTGTTCACGCGCGGCCCGGCCACCCTGGCGATCTCCGCGGCCACCCTCGCCGCCGCCGCCCCGGGCCGCTTCGTCCTCGGCGTGGGCACCTCGTCCAACGTGATCGTCGAGAAGTGGAACAGCACCCCGTTCGAGGAGCCGTTCAAGCGGGCCCGCGACACGCTGCAGTTCCTGCGCGCCGCGCTCGCCGGTGAGAAGGTCACCCACAAGTACGACACGTTCGAGGTCAGCGGGTTCCGGGCCGGCCTCGTCCCCGATCCCGCCCCGCCCCTGCTGCTCGCCGCCCTGCGGCCCGGCATGCTGCGGCTCGCCGGACGGGAGGCCGATGGTGCGATCGTCAACTGGCTCTCGGCCGACGACGTGCGCACCGTCGCGCCGTATGTGCACGAGGGCGGAGCGGGCAAGGAGATCGTCGCCCGCATCTTCGTGCTGCCCGGCTTCGACCCCGAGACCGCCCGCAGCATCGGCCGTCGCATGATCGCCGCCTACATGAACGTCCCCGTCTACCGCGCCTTCCATGAATTCCTGGGCCGCAGCGAGGATTTCGAGAGCATGTGGCGGTTGTGGGGGGAGGGGGAGCGGTCGGCGGCCCTCGCCGCGATCCCGGATCACGTGGTGGACCAGCTGGTCGTGCACGGGCCGCCGGAGGCGTGCCGGGAGCACATCGAACGGTACGTCGAGGCGGGTGTGACCACCCCCGTGATCGCGATGACCACCGCGGGCGATCCTACGGAGATGATCCGGGCCCTCGCCCCACGCTGAGTGCCGGATCCGCGCCGGGCGGTCGACCGCGAATCGAGCGCGCCACTGTCCGGGAACCGTCCGGCTGTTCCGTGCCGATCGGTTCGGCGCCGAGCATCGTCACGATTCGGTCGCGGCGGTAACGTGCCCGTCGGGCACCGACGACATTCCGGGCAGATCGACCGCTGGGAGGCCGCGATGCCTGGACCGGATCTGCGTCGGGTGACCGTCGCCGCCGACGACGGCCTACCCCTGTCTGTGCGGGTGCACGGACCCGCCGACGCGCCCGTCACGGTTGTGCTGGTGCACGGGCACTGCCTGCGCACCGACAGCTGGTCGGCGGTGCGCGAGCGGCTTGCCGGGCAGGCCGGCGCGGCGGTCCGCATCGTCGCCTACGACCAGCGCGGTCACGGCCGGTCGGGGGTCGGCGCTCCCGAGACGTACACCATCGAGCAGCTCGCCCACGACCTCGCCGCCGTGCTGCGCACCGTCGTGCCCCGCGGGCCCGTGGTGCTGGCGGGGCACTCGATGGGCGGGATGGTGGCGATGGCCTACGCGCGGCTGTACCCGGAGACGATCGGCAGCCGCGTCGTCGCCGCCGCGCTCGTCGCGACCGCGGCGAGCGGCTTGGCCGACCTGGGGCTCGGCCGCTACCTGCGGCACCCGGCGGTGTCCGTGCTGCACCGCGCGGTGCGACGGGCGCCGCGGGTGATGCAGGGATCGATGCGCGTCGGCGGGCGGATGTGCGCGCCGGTGGTCCGTCGCGGCGCCACGGACTCGTGGGCGCGTTCGCTGGCGACGACCCTGACGAACGAGACGTCGATCGTGACGCTCTCGCGTTTCCTGGCGGCGTTCGCGGTGCTGGACGAGTCGGCGGCGCTGGCCGTGCTGGCGGCGATCCCGGTCCTGGTGGTCGGCGGGTCGGCCGACGAGCTGACCCCGTTCGCGCATTCACGGGCCATCGCCGCGCGGCTGCCGGCTGCCGAACTGGTGCGGGTCGACGGCGCGGGGCACTCGCTCATCGTCGAGCGCGCCGACGAGGTGGCGGCCGCGCTGCTGCGATTGCTCACCCACGTTCGGGGGGTGGCCACCCCCGTCGGGGTCGTGTAGGCAGGAGCACATGACCGACACGCGCACCGACCAGCCCGCCGCCGTTCTCATCGCCGTCGACGAGGCGTCCGGCATCGGCCTGCTCACCCTGAACCGTCCCGATCAGCGAAACCCGTTGTCCGCGGCGGCGATGCGCGAAGTCACGATGGGACTGCGCGCGCTGTCCGCGGAGTCCGCGACCCGGGTGATCGTGATCCGCGCCGAGGGACCGGTGTTCTCCGCCGGTCACGACCTGCGCGAGATGATCGGCCGCACCCTCGAGGACGAGCGGGTCATCTTCGACACCTGCACCGACATGATGCAGACCGTGCAGTCGGTGCCGCAGCCGGTGATCGCGTCGGTGCAGGGTGCGGCCGTCGCGGCCGGGTGCCAGCTGGTGGCGTCGTGCGACCTGGCGGTCGCGTCGTCGGACGCGGTGTTCGGGACCCCGGGGGTGAAGATCGGCCTGTTCTGCTCCACGCCGATGGTCGCGCTCAGCCGCGCGGTGGGGCGCAAGCGGGCCATGCAGATGCTGCTCACGGGCGAAACCATCGATGCGGAGACGGCCGCGGACTGGGGGCTGGTCAACTTCGTCGTCGACCCGGCGGCGCTGGAAACCGAGACCGCCGCGCTGGCCGCGAAGATCGTCTCGGCGTCGCCGGCGACGGTGCGGATCGGCAAGGAGGCCTTCTACCGGCAGATCGAGCTGCCGCAGGAGCAGGCCTACGAGGCGATGGCCGAGACCATGGCGACCAACGCGATGATCTGCGACGCACAGGAGGGCATGACCGCGTTCGTGGAGAAGCGCCGGCCCGTGTGGCAGGGCCGCTAGGCTTATCGAGCGTTCAGTCTGGACCATTGGTTGGACGTCCTATAACGTGTCCGATCATGAGCTCAGACCCGCGCGCGAACACCGTCGACGGCGTGCTGCACCGCAGCGCCGCCCGCTTCCCCCACCGCACCGCCCTGCGGTTCGGCGACCGCACCCTCACCTACCGTGAACTCGACGACGCGGTTACCCGGGCGGCCGCGCGGCTGCGCGCGCTGGGCCTGGACCAGGGCGATCGCGTCGCCGCGTACGGCACCAACTCCGACGCCTACGTCGTCGGGTACCTCGCCGTCGCCCGGGCCGGCCTGGTGCACGTGCCGATCAACTACGCGCTGCGCGGCGAAGAGCTGAGCTACCTGCTCGGTCAGTCCGGGGCGCGTGCCGTCCTCGTCGACCCCGCCCTGGCCGGCAACCTCGAGCAGGTGCTCGCCGACGTCCCGGCCGAACACGTCCTGCCGCTGCGCGACGCCGACGACTCGCTGCTCACCGCCGCGTGCGCGGGCGAGGTTCCGGAACTCGACGTGACCGTCTCCGACGCCGACCTCGTGCAGCTCCTCTACACCTCCGGCACCACGTCGAAGCCCAAGGGCGCCATGATGCCCCACCGGGCGCTGGTGCACGAGTACACCTCGTCGATCGTCGCGCTGGACCTGGCTGCGGACGACAACCCGCTGGTCTGCATGCCGCTCTACCACTCGGCCGGCATGCACGTGTTCATGATGCCGTACCTGGCCGTCGGCGCCACGATCACGCTGCTGCCCGCCCCCGACATCCCGGAGATCCTCCGGCTCGTCGAGTCCGAGCGCATCGGCTCGTTGTTCCTCGCCCCCACGGTGTGGGTGCCGCTGGCGAACCACCCCGACCTCGAGACCCGCGATCTGTCGTCGCTGCGCAAGGCCCAGTACGGCGCGTCGATCATGCCCGTCACCGTGCTGAACCGGCTCCGCGGGCGCTACCCCGGCCTGGGGTTCTACAACTGTTTCGGTCAATCCGAGATCGGTCCGCTGGCAACGGTTCTGCGCCCGGAGGAGCACGAGGACCGGCCGTCGTCGTGCGGGAAGGCGGTGCTGTTCGTCGAGACCCGCGTCGTCGACGCCGACGGCAACGACGTGCCCGACGGTGAGTCCGGCGAGGTGCTGTACCGGTCGCCGCAGCTGTGCCTGGGGTATTGGGACAACCCGGAGGCCACCGCGGAAGCGTTCCGCGACGGCTGGTTCCACTCCGGCGACCTCGTCACGCGCGACGCCGAGGGCTACATCACCGTCGTCGACCGCATCAAGGACGTCATCAACACCGGCGGCATCCTCGTCGCCTCCCGCGAGGTGGAGGACGCGCTCTACACCCACGAGGCCGTCGCCGAGGTGGCGGTCATCGGCACGCCCGACGAGAAGTGGATCGAGGCCGTCACCGCCGTCGTCGTGCTGCGCGACGGCGCGGATGTCGACGAGCGCGAGCTGATCGACCACGTCAAGCAGCGGCTCGCGCCGTTCAAGGTGCCGAAGCTCGTCCGGTTCGTGGACACGTTGCCGCGCAACCAGAGTGGCAAGCTGCTCAAGCGCGAGCTGCGCACCACGTGACCGAATGTCACATGAGTTCGATCGAAGTGAAGCGGTGTGACATTCGGTCACACGCGACGGAAGGCTGAAGGACACCGATGGTCAAGAAGCACGTGCCGTCCTGGCACGACGACGAGGTGCAGGCGGTCTCCGAACTCGCCCGCGACTTCTTCGAGCGCGAGGTGATGGCCCGCGCCGAGAAGTGGGACGCGCAGCGACGCATCGATCGCGACGTGTGGCTCGCCGCAGGCAAGCTCGGGCTGCTGCTGTGCTCGGTGCCGGAGGAGTACGGCGGCGGGGGCGGCACCTTCGCCCACGATCTGGCCGTCTTCGAGGCGCAGGGCTACTCGGGTGACCTTGCACTGGGCATCTCGGTGCACAGCGGCATCGTCGCGCACTACATCCTCGAGTACGGCAGCGAGGAGCAGAAGCGGACCTGGTTGCCCGGCATGGCAACCGGGGAGATCCTCGGCGCGATCGGCATGACCGAACCGGGCGCCGGTTCGGACCTCAAGGCCATCAAGACCACCGCGATCCGCGACGGCGACACGTACGTGGTCAACGGCTCGAAGACCTTCATCACCAACGGCTCGTCGGCGGACGTCATCGTGCTCGCCGTCAAGACCGACCCCAAGGCCGGCGCCAAGGGCGTGTCCCTGCTCATCGTCGACCTGCGCGACTGCCCCGGCTTCGCGGTCGGGCGGGTGCTGGACAAGGTCGGCCAGCACGGCGCCGACACCTCCGAGCTGTCGTTCACCGACGTGCGGGTGCCGGTGTCGAACCTGCTCGGCGAGAGCGAGGGGCAGGGCTTCGCGCAGCTGATGGCGCAGCTGGTGCAGGAGCGGCTGATCATCGGCGCGCAGGCCGCCGGCGCGATGGAGCGCGCGGTCGAGGAGACCGTCCGCTACACGAAGGAGCGGCAGGCGTTCGGGCACAGCCTGTTCGAGTTCCAGAACACCGCATTCGAGCTGGCGGAGTGCCGGACCATCGCCCGGACGTGCCAGGTGTTCCTGGATCACTGCATCGAGCAGCACCTCGAGGGTGAACTCGACGACGCGGACGCCGCGATGGTCAAGTACTGGCTGACCGACAAGCAGTGCGAGGTGATCGACCGCTGCGTGCAGCTGCACGGCGGCTACGGCTACATGCGCGAGTACCTGATCGCGCGGATGTACGAGGACGCCCGCGTGCAGCGGATCTACGCAGGCGCCAACGAGGTGATGAAGCAGATCATCGCCCGCTCCCTCTGAGCCCGCCCCGGGTGGAGGGTTCCCGCGAGGAACCCTTCACCTGCCGGCCTGCCGGGTGTGGTGGGCCAGCACTTTCGCGAGCAGGACGGCGAGCTGGTCGCGCTCGGTCGGGTCGAGCGGCGCGAACGCCTCGTCCTGCGCCGCGACGAGTACGTCGTCGAGGGTGCGCAGGTGCTGCCGCCCGCGGCGGGTGACGCTGATGATGTTGCGGCGCCGATCGGTGGGATCGGGGCTGCGGTCGACGAGCCGCCGGTCGGCGAGCTCGTTGACGGTGGCGACGATGTCGCTGCGGTCCATCCCCGCGCGACGGCCGAGATCCGTCTGACACAGCGAGCCGTACTCCTCGAGCGCCGCGAGCGCGCGGTAGTGGTAGCCGCGGGCGTCGGCCTGGCCGAGCCGGTCGACCACCACACGGTGCACGTGGCGGGCGGATTGGGTCAGCAGCCAGCTCGGGAGCCGCTCGAGCCTCGTGGGCGCGGTCGAAATGTCTGGGTCGGACATGCCACCAGGGTACGGTCCGACGGCCGGAAAACCGCGTCAGCCGTCGGCGCCGCGGCAGCACAGTTCCCGCCGTACCGGGCCGACGACTCCGGCACCGGTCCGTACTCTCGCGCCCCGGTCGGGCGGACGCCAACAGCCTGTCGATCGTTCCGGCGGTGGTGTGGGCTCGTATCTGCATGCCGGCAGGGGCGCAATGCGTGCAGGTCATGCCGGTGGCGGGGTAGTTGGTGACGTTCGTGTCGTGTTCCTTCGATGGTGCGGGCCGGCCGGATGGGACAGCGGCGTGGTGGGGGCACGGCCGACGCTGATGCCACCGTGGGCGGGTGCGAGGGGCTCACCTCGGCCTGTCGACGATGAGGACTTGGACGGCGCCCAGACGTGGGACGATGCGGCCCAGCAGTGCTGCGAGGGGCTCGAAGTGGTGTAGGAACCAGGGGTGCGCGGCGGTGAACAGCCGGCCCTGCACGGTTGCCCGCCCATGGCGGCGGCCGAGGCGCCGCAGCTCACCCGGGGTGAGGTAGGTGCCACTCGAGAACGGTGCGCGGTGGGTGGGTTTGTCGAGCAGGCCCCAGGGGCTGGTCGGGTTGAGCGTGAGCACGACGATGCGGCCGCCCGGACGGGTGATGCGCGCCAACTCGGCCAGGACCGCTCCGGGGTCGGTGAACTCGAGCATCGCGATCGTGACGGCGGCGTCCGCGATGTCGTCCGGCAGAGGCAGGCGGCAGGCGTCGGCGCGTAGGAGTCGACCGGCGGCACGGTCGGCCGCTACCGCGAGCATCCCGGCCGACCGGTCCACGCCGAGCACTCTGGCCCCTCGACCGGCCAGGTGGTGGACGAGCCTGCCGGTGCCGCAGCCGACTTCGACCACCGTCAGGTCGGCGGGATCGGATAGTGCCTCGTCGACCGCGGCCCGCTCCACAGCCCACGCATGAGCGCCCCAGGACGTGTCGAACCACCGGTCGTACCCCCGGGCCCGGGCGGCAGTCAGCTCGTCCATCGCGGCTCGGGTCCAGGCGGCGGCGACCGGCGCGGAACCTCGGCGCGGCGACCGTCCGCGAGCAGCACTGATCCACTCTCCTTCACCGGTTCACTCTCCCCCGGAGGTTCTTCGCACGGTGGCGCATGCACGGGAGATGGCTTCGGCAGCGACCACCACGTCCGTCTCCCGCGTCCAGCGGCCCAGGGAGAGCCGGATGGCGCCGAGCGCGGCGTCGTGCTCGATGCCCATCGCCCGCAGGACGGGGGAGGGTTCGTGAGTCCCGGAATGACAGGCCGACCCGGTGGACGCGGCGATGTCCGGTGCCGCGGCGAGGACCGCGGGCCCCTCGGCGCCGTCGATGCGCAGGTTGGCGGTGTTGGGCAGGCGCCGGCTCGGATGACCGTGCAGATGAACCCGGCCTGGCAGGGACTCGGACAGCATTGCGACGAGGCGGTCGCGCAGCACCGCCAGCCGGTGCGGCTCGCTCTCGACCAATGCCGTGGCGGCCAGCTCGCCGGCGATCCCGAGCGCCATGGCGAACGCGACGTTCTCCGTCCCGGCCCGCACACCGCGCTCTTGCCCCCCGCCGCCGATGAGCGGCACCATCGACACTCCATCGCGAACATACAGGGCCGCAATTCCTTTCGGGGCGTACATCTTGTGCCCGACGACGGTGAGCAGGTCGACGCCGAAGGCCCCGACATCGAGGGTGATCTTCCCGGCACTCTGGGCGGCGTCGGAGTGCAGGAAGACTCCGTGGCGCCTGGTCACGTCAGCGATCTCCCGGATCGGCTGGACCGTGCCGGTCTCGTTGTTCGCATGCATGACCGTGACCAGGACAGTCCGAGAGGTGATCGCCGCCTCGACGTCGGTGGGGTCGAGGATTCCGTGGCCGTCGACAGGAAGGTACGTGATCTCCACACCGTGGAGATCGTGCAGCGCCCGGCACGCGGCGAGGACCGCGGGGTGCTCGGTGACCTGCGTGATCACGTGCGCTTTGTCCTGGCCGCCGGTCATCGCGGCCAGGACGACGCCCCGGATGGCGAGGGCGTCCGCCTCCGAGCCGCTGCCCGTGAAGACAATTTCCTGTGGGGAAGAACCCACGAACGCGGCGACCTGTTCGCGTGCCAGTCGCAGTGCCGCCTTGGGGGCGGCGCCGAATGCGTGGTCGCTCGAGGGATTGCCGAAGTTCTCCCGGAGTGCCGGTAGCAGGGCCTCGACGACTCGGGGATCCACGGGTGTGGTCGCGTTGTAGTCCAGATAGACGGGTCGTGCGGGCAGACCCGGGTGCTCCACAGTCATGCTGCTGCTCGTCCCCTCGGCGTCGGGAGAGGTCTCCACAGAGGCGTCCGGACCGGACTTCCTCGTCGATCATTGTCCACCCGTTCGTGGCGACCGACCGAGATGCGGGATCGGACTCCTGCAGCCGGATCCGCGAGACGCGTCGACTGCGACCGGCCATCGCCCGCGTAGACCCGTGCGTCGTGTCCTTCGGTGTGGTGTGGAGCGAGTTGCTCACCACTGAGCGTCGGTCACCGACTGCGGCCCACTGGACCGCGGCATGTCCCCGAGGCCCGCGATCCGGTGCTCGAGGAATCGGGAACGTCACCGTCCAACGCATGTGGCGTCGTACCCAGCCGGGTGGCCAGGTCCTTGTTCGACGCGCCTCAGTGCCCGCGGTGATCGGTGATCGGCGTGCGGGGTCCCCGTCTCGGGACCCGCCCCGCTCCGCCGGTCGCCATGATCAGCCGCACGGCTCGATAACGGTGCGGCCGAAGCGGTTCCAAATACTTCACCATGCCGGCGTCGTCGAGTGGTGCGCCCAGCAGCGACCAGCCGACGATCGTCGCGAGGTGGTAGTCGCCCACCGACAGCGCGTCCGCGTCGCCGAAGGCGCGCTGCGCGACCTCGGCGGCGGTCCATACGCCCACGCCCGGGATCGAGCGCAGCTTCCGCTGCGCCTCGGCGGGCGCGAGGTCGACGAGCCGCTCGAGGCGGTCGGCCAGCTGGGCGCAGCGCACGACGGTCCGGGCCCGGCCGGGGTCGACGTTGGCGCGGTGGAACTCCCACGACGGGACGCGGCGCCATGTCTCGGCGGCCGGGGGCACCCGCATCCCCTCCGGAGCCGGACCGGGCGCGTCGTCGCCGAACCACGTGACGAGCCGCCGCCACGACGCGAACGCGGCGACGCTGTGCACCCGCTGCTCGAGGATCGCCGGGACCAGGGCCTCGAGCACGCGGCCGGTGCGCGGGATCCGCAGGGCCGGCAGGCGGCGATGGGCCTCGGCCAGGCTCGGATGCTCGGGCCGGAACCCGGTCGGGTCGTCCTCGGCACCGAGAAGGGTGGGAAGGTGTGCCGACAGTTCCTCGGCCCCGGCACCCCACGCGTGGCAGCGCACGCCGCGCGGACCGTCCTGCACGAGCCGGTAGGTGACCGGCCCCGACGCCAACCGGGACGTGCGCCACACGGCCTGCCCGTCGCGGCGATGGCAAGGGTCGTAGGGCCCGCGCTGTAGGGGTTGCAGCGTCAGTGCGACGTCCACCGGCCGGGGCAGCTCGGCGCGCACGACGAGCGCGCCGGTGCTGGGTGGAGCGGGGGCGGGCACCGGTCCACCGTACTGTGCGACGAGGTGACCGTGCGACGAGGTGACCGTGCGACGAGGTGCGGATCGAAGGCGGCGACTCCGCCGAGCGTGCGCTTCTCGTGCCGACACGCCGATGGGCGCCGCGATTTCTGCACAGCCGCGGCGCGTCGGCGCCTCGGGCGCGACGTCGCCCCTGCCACGGGATATGGTCTGGCACATGATCATCGTGAGCACCGACGGTTCCTGCCTTCGCAATCCGGGCGGCGCCATCGGATGGGCGTGGGTCAATCACGAGGGGCCGAGCCGCTCGGGCGGGGAGCACTCGGGCACCAATCAGATCGCCGAGCTGCGGGCGCTGCTCGAGGCGCTGAAGGCTCATCCCGGTCCGGAACCGATGATCATCGAATCCGACTCGCAGTACGCCATCAAGTGCGCCTCGGAATGGTTGCCCGGCTGGAAGCGCAAGGGCTGGAAGACGGCGACCGGCGCGCCGGTGAAGAACCTCGACCTGGTCCAGGCCATCGACCGCGTCCTCGCCGAGCGGTCCGGGCCGGTGCGGTTCCGGTGGGTGCGCGGGCACGTCGGCAACCACTTCAACGAACTCGCCGACACCCTCGCGGGCGAGGCGGCGCGCGCGCAGGCGGCGGCCCCGCCCGCCCCGAAGCCGCCCGTCCCCGAACCGGCCGGGCCCGAGCCGACCGCCGCGTCTGCGCGGCCCGAGCCGACCGCCGCGCCTGCGCGGGCGAAGAAGGCGGTGCGCCGGACGGTGAAGGTGGTCGAGGAGGTCGAGTTCACCCTCTTCTGACGAGCCGTCAGAATCCGCCGGCAACCTCGATCACCGCGCGGCCGGTGAACTTGCCGGCCCGCACGAGGTCGAGCGCGGGCACCAGCTCTCGCGCGGGGATGTGGCGGGTGATGTCGGCCAGGTGCCGGGGCCGCAGGTCGCCCGCGAGGCGTTCCCACAGCGCCCGGCGCGGACCGATGGGCAGCTGCACCGAGTCGATGCCCAGCAGTGCGACGCTGCGCAGGATGAAGGGCATCACCGTGGTCTGCAGGGCGGCGCCGCCGGTGAGTCCGCTGGCGGCGACCGCGCCGCCCCACTGGACGGTGCTGAGGACGTGGGCGAGTGTGGCGCCGCCGACGCAATCCACGGCCCCGGCCCAGATCGCCTTGCCGAGCGGTCGCGGCTTCGCGTCGGGGTCCTCGGGCAGCCGCCCGATCACCGAGGCGGCGCCCAGTTCGGTGAGCAGGTCGTGGGCTTCCGGCTTGCCGGTCGAGGCGACCACCTCGAATCCGGCGGCGGCGAGCAGGTCGACGCTGACGGTGCCCACGCCGCCGGAGGCGCCGGTGACGACGACGGGCCCGTCGTCCGGGGTCAGGCCGTGCCGCAGCAGGGCCTGCACGCTCAGCGCCGCGGTGAAGCCGGCGGTGCCGATGGCGGCGGCGTCGGCTGTGGAGAGCTCGCCGAGCCGGACGAGCTGGTCGGCGGGGACGCGGGCGTACTCGGCGTAGCCGCCGTGGCGGCCGGTGCCGATCTCGTAGCCGTGCGCGAGGACCCGGTCCCCGGGCGCGAAGTCGGGGTGATCGGAGGTGACGACCTCACCGGCGAGGTCGATGCCGGGAATGATCGGGTAGTTGCGGACCACGCCGCCGCGCGGGACGACGGCGAGGGCGTCTTTGTAGTTGACGCTCGAATGCAGGACGCGGACGGTGATGCCGTCGTCGGGCAGCATCGTCTCGTCGACGGTCTCGGGGGCGAAGTCGACCGCGCCGTCGCGTTCGCGCGCGACCCAGGCGGAGAACGTGGTGGAGGTCATGGGTCCGACCGTAGTGGCGGCGCGCTCGTCCGTGGGGCGACACGACCCTTGCCAATGGTAAGTAAAGGCATGCTAAGTTAGGCAATGCTTGGCTGAGTTCGAGGCGGTGGGTGGGGCTGCACGAGTGGCTCCGTCTACCTCGGAAGTTCAATTTTCAAGGAGATTGCCCATGCGTATCCGGTTGTCCGCCGCCGTCGCGTTAGTCGCGGCCGCCTCGCTCGGGCTTTCCGCCTGCTCCTCCGACACCTCCTCCGACACCGCGGCGGAAACCGGCGAGACCGTCGTCGTCAGTCACGCCCAGGGCGATACCGAGGTGCCCGTCGATCCCCAACGGGTCGTGGTCTTCGACCAGAGCGTGCTGCAGTCCATGATCGACCTCGACCTGCCCGACGCCGTCGGCGTCCCCGCGCTCACGAATTGGCCCGAATCGTTCGCGCGTTACCGGGGCGACGACGTCGCCAAGGTCGGCTCGCTGTTCGAGCCCGACTTCGAGGCCGTCAACGCCCTCGAGCCCGACCTCATCATCGTCGCCGCCCGGTCGGCCACCAGCTACGACGCGCTCAGCGAGATCGCCCCGACCGTCGACCTCTCCGTCGACGCCAAGGACTTCCTCGCCAGCGTCGAGAAGCAGAACCGCAACCTCGCCACCATCTTCGGCGCCGAGGGCGCGTTCGAGGAGAAGTTCGCCGGCATCGAGGCGTCGTTCGACGCGGTGTCCGCGGCCGCCGCACAGGCGAACCTGCGCGGGCTCATCACGCGCGTCGAGGCCGCCGAGGTCACCGCGTACGGACCCGGATCCCGGTACGGGATCATCCACGACCTCGGCGTCAAGCCCGTGTCGGAGACCTTCGCCGACGACGTCGCCCACGGTGACGCCGTGTCCTTCGAGTACATCGCCCAGGCAGACCCCGACCTGATGTTCGTCCAGGACCGCGAGGCACCCCTCGGCGACACCACCGGCCCCAACGCGTCCCGAGTCCTCGACAACCCGCTCGTCGGCGGCACCACCGCCGCGAAGGAAGGCCGGATCACCTACCTCGACCTGTACACCTGGTACATGGCGCCGAGCGCGCTGAGCTCCGTCCAGTCGCAGATCGACGTCGTCGGGCAGGCCGTCGGCAAGGCCGCGGCGGCATGACCTCCTCCCGCCCGTGAGCTCCCCGGTAACGACCGGCAGGGCCGGCGACCGCACCCCGCGTGCGGCCGCCGGCCCCGCCGCGCGTGTGCGTCCCGTCCTGATCGGCGCGGCGCTGCTCGCCGTCGCCGCCTTCGCGTCCCTGTTCGTCGGCGTCGCCGACGTCACCCCCGCCGACCTGCTGCGCGGCGACACCGCGACCCTCGAGGTGTTCTTTGTCTCGCGCGTGCCCCGCCTGATCGCGATCCTGCTCGCCGGCGCCGCCCTGAGCGTGTCCGGCCTGATCATGCAGCACCTGACCCGCAACCGGTTCGTGGCGCCGGACACCGCCGGCACCGTCGAATGGGCCCTGCTCGGCATCCTCGTCGCCACCCTGTTCCTCGGCGGACAGTCCGTGCTCGGCAAGATGCTCGTCGCCGTCGCCTTCTCCCTCGTCGGCACCTTCCTGTTCCTGCGGCTCCTGCGCCGCGTCCGGTTCACCGACATGATCGTCGTGCCGCTCGTCGGCCTCATGTTCGGCGGCGTCGTCATGGCCGTCACCACGTTCTTCGCCTACCGGCTCGAACTGATGCAGGCCCTGAACACGTGGACCAGCGGCGACTTCTCCGGCATCCTGCGCGGCCGCTACGAGATCATCTGGGTCGTCGTCGCCGTCATGGCCGTCGCCTATCTGTACGCCGACCGCTTCACCGTGGCCGGCCTCGGCGAGGGCTTCGCGAAGAACCTCGGCGTCTCGTACCAGCTGGTGATCAACATCGGGATGGTCGTCGTCGCCGTCACCACCGCCGTCGTCACCGTCGTCGTCGGCGCCATCCCGTTCCTCGGCCTCGTCGTGCCCAACCTCGTCACCCTGGCGCTCGGCGACAACCTGCGCCGCGTCCTGCCGATCACCGCGCTCGCCGGCGCCGGATTCGTGCTCGCGTGCGACGTCGTCGGCCGCGTCATCCGCTACCCGTACGAGATCCCGGTCGGCACCGTCGCGAGCGTCGTCGGCGCCGTCGTGTTCATCGCGCTGATCCTGCGCACCCGGCGAGGTGTGCGATGAGCCCGGCCGTCGCCGCACCCCCCGCGACCCGTCGCCGGAACCCTGCCCGCGTGCTCGTCGTGCTCGCCGTCGTCGCCGCACTGGCGGTGTGCGCCTACCTGTTCCTCTTCGTCACCGGCTCGTGGGACTTCGCCATGAAGATCCGCGGCCGGCAGGTGCTGTCGATGGTGCTCGTCGGCTACGCCACCGCCTTCGCCGCGGTGATCTTCCAGACGGTCACCAACAACCGCATCCTCACCCCGGGCGTGATGGGTTTCGACAGCCTGTTCATGCTGCTGCAGACCCTCGTAGTGTTCCTGTTCGGCGCGGGCGCCCTCGCGACACTGGATCCGCGCCTGAAGTTCGGGGTCGAGGTGCTCGCCATGGTCGGCTTCGCGCTCGTGCTGTTCCGATGGCTCTTCGACCGCGGATCCCGCGACCTGTACGTGCTGGTGCTCGTCGGGATCGTGCTCGGCGCCCTGTTCGGTGGGCTGTCGTCGCTGGTGTCGCGGCTGATCGACCCCAACGACTTCATGACCCTGCAGGACGTGCTGTTCGCCAGCTTCAACAACGTGCAGGTCGACCTGCTCGCCGTGTCGGCCCTGCTCGTCGTCGCGGCGACGGCGTTCTCGGTGCCGCTGCTGCGTCAGCTCGACGTCGTCGCACTGGGCCGCGAGCACGCGATCGGCCTCGGCGTCGACCACCGGCGCGTCGTCACCCGCGCGCTGATCGTCGTCGCGGTGCTGGTGTCGGTGTCCACTGCGCTCGTCGGGCCCATCACGTTCCTCGGGCTGCTGGTGGCGAACCTGGCCCGGGAACTCGTCGGCACGTTCCGGCACCGCTGGACGGTGCCCGCCGCGACGCTTGTCGCGATCGTCGCCCTGGTCGGCGGGCAGTTCGTCCTCGCCCGGCTGCTCGACTACAACTCGAGCCTCATCGTCGTCGTCAACTTCGTCGGCGGCATCTACTTCATCTCCCTGCTCGTGAGGGGTGCACGCCTGTGATCACCGTTCGGGACCTCGCCAAGAACTACGCCGGCACCACCGTGCTCGGGCCCGTCGATCTCGACGTCCCGCGCGGCGGCCTCACGTCGATCATCGGTGCCAACGGCGCCGGCAAGTCGACACTGCTGACCATCGTCGCGCGGCTGCTCGACTCCGACGCCGGATCGGTCAGCATCGACGGGCTCGACCTGCGGGCCACCCCCTCGGACGTGCTGGCGAAGAAGCTGTCGGTGCTGCGCCAGGACAACACCACCGCGGTGCGGTTGTCGGTGCGCGAACTCGTCGAGTTCGGGCGCTTCCCGCATTCGAAGGGCCGGCTCTCGGCGGCCTGCCACGACGCGGTCGACCGCGCCCTCGAGTACACCGGCCTGGGCGGGTTCGAGCACCGCTTCCTCGACCAGCTCTCCGGCGGACAGCGGCAGCGCGCGTTCGTCGCGATGGTGCTCGCGCAGGACACCGACTATGTGCTGCTCGACGAACCGCTCAACAACCTGGACATGAAGCACTCGCAGCACATGATGCAGCTGTTGCGACGCATGGCCCGCGAGATGGGTAAGACCGTGATCCTGGTGATCCACGACATCAACTTCGCGTCGTGCCACTCGGATCGCATCGTCGCGATGCGCGACGGCGCCGTCGTCGCGGACGGGGACGTCGACGAGATCCTGCAGCCCGAGGTGCTGCGCAAGGTGTACGACATGGACATCGCCGTGCACGAGATCGACGGCCGTCGCATCGCCGTGTACTTCTGAGGCGCCTCCGGCGCCGGTGTGTCCTTCGGGCGGCTGGGGCAGCCCAAAAGACGCACCGGCGACGGGGTCGCTACCTTCGGGTGATGGACGAAGCGCAGCAGGTGGCCGACTTCCGGGCCCGGCACGGCCTCAGTGGCCTGATCGACGTGCACACCCACTTCATGCCGTCGAACGTGATGGACAAGGTGTGGAGCTACTTCGACTCCGCCGGGCCGCTGGTAGGCCGGGCGTGGCCCATCACCTACCGGCACGCCGAGGAGGAGCGCGTCGAGCGGCTGCGGGGTTTCGGTGTCCGCCGGTTCACGGCGATGCTCTATCCGCACAAGCCCGCGATGGCCGCGTGGCTGAACGCGTGGGCGGTGGACTTCGCGGCCCGCACCCCCGATTGCCTGCACACCGCCACGTTCTATCCCGAACCCGACGCCGCCGGCTACGTGGCCGCGGCACTCGAGCACGGGGCACGGGTGTTCAAGTCGCACATCCAGGTCGGCGACTACGACCCCAACGACCCGCTGCTCGACCCGGTGTGGGGCCTGCTCGAGGATGCCGGCGTGCCGATCGTGATCCACTGCGGATCGGGACCGGCTCCGGGGGCGCACACCGGGCCCGGACCGATCGCCGCGCTGCTGGAACGGTTCCCGCGGCTGGCGCTGATCGTCGCGCACATGGGCATGCCGGAGTACCGCCAGTTCCTCGATCTGGCGGAGAAGTACCCGCGGGTGCACCTGGACACCACCATGGCGTTCACCGACTTCACGCAGGAGTCGATGCCGTTCCCGGGGGACGAGCTGCCGCGGCTGCAGGCACTGGGTTCGAAGGTGCTGTTCGGCAGCGACTTCCCGAACATCCCGTACCCGTACGTCCATCAGCTCGAGGCGGTCGAACGGCTCGGTCTCGGCAGCGAATGGGTCCGCGCGGTGTGCTGGGACAACGCACAGGTCTTGTTCGGCGCGGTGTGAGCCGGGGGCTGTCTGGCCGAATGTCACACCGGTTCGATGTGATCGAACCGGTGTGACATTCGGCCCCCCTCACGTGCAGCAGTTGGGATCGAGGACGAGACGCAGTGCCTGCAGGGCCTCGTTGCAGGCGCGATGGTGGACGTTCATGCCGCGGCGCGTGGACTGCACCATCCCGGCCTTCCGGAGCTGGCCGAGGTGGTGACTGACGGTCGACTCCGTCAGCCCCACGGCCGACGCCAGGTCGCACGTGCAGACGTCGTCCTCCCGCGTGGTGAGCAGGATCGACATCAGCTGGATCCGGGTCGGGTCGGCGAGCGCCTTGAGCCGCAGCGCCACCTCGAGGGCGGCTGCCTCGCTCATCGGTGCGGCCGAGACCGGCGCGCAGCAGATGGGGGCGGAGACGTCGATGACCGGGAGCGCCTTGGGCATGTCCCCATCATCCACCCCTCTTGACATATGTCAAAAAGGGGGTGACAGTGGGCGTACTAATTCGATGTATGTCTCACAGGTGGAGGTCATCATGTCCCGCGTTCAGCTCGCCCTCAACGTCGACGATCTGCAGGAGGCCGTGACGTTCTACTCGAAACTGTTCGGCACCGAGCCGGCGAAGGTGAAGCCCGGCTACGCGAACTTCGCGATCGCCGAGCCGCCGCTGAAGCTCGTCCTGATCGAGAACGCGGGCAAGGGCGGCTCGATCAACCACCTCGGGGTGGAGGTGGAGTCGAGCGAGAAGGTGCACTCCGAGATCGCCCGCCTCACGGACGAAGGGCTGTTCACGGACGAGGAGATCGGCACCACGTGCTGCTTCGCCACCCAGGACAAGGTGTGGGTCACCGGACCGGCGGGGGAGAAGTGGGAGGTCTACACCGTCCTCGCCGACAGCGAGACCTTCGGCACGAGCCCGAAGCTGCTCGACCAGGGCGAGAACTCGGAGGGAGTGTGCTGCGGCTCCGCCGCCGAGCAGGAACCGGCGACCGGCACCGAGAAGGCGCCGGCCGCGACGACGTGCTGCTGAGCGACACCCGCGGGCCCGCTTCGGAGGCTCGTCCGTAGCGGGCCCGATCCGTCGGAGACGCGTCGTCGGCATGTCCGTACCGCCGCAATACGGTGCCGGACACCCGGCCGGAGCCCTATCGTGAGGGGATGACTGCCGACGAGCGCAGTGGCGGGGCGACGGGTGGGCGTCCGGCCCGGCCGTCGGAGGAGCTCACGCCGCTGCCGGATCTGGTGCACGGCCGTCCCCGCGCGGGGCCGGTGCGCCGGCGTCGGCCCGTGTATGTGGACCTGTTGCCGCCGTGCAACGCCCGGTGCCCCGCCGGGGAGAACATCCAGGCCTGGCTGGCGCACGCGAAGGCCGGCCGGTACGAGCAGGCCTGGCGGCAGCTGGTCGCCGACAATCCGTTCGCCGCCATCCACGGCCGGGTGTGCTACCACCCCTGCGAATCCGTCTGCAATCGCGCCACTCTGGACAGCGCCGTGTCCATCCATTCGGTGGAGCGGTTTCTCGGGGACCGGGCGCGCGAGCAGGGCTGGATGTTCGAGCCGCCGCCCGCCCGCAGCGGCAAGCGGGTACTGGTGATCGGTGCCGGACCGAGCGGGCTGTCCGCTGCCTGTCACCTCGCTCGCCGCGGCCACGACGTCGAGATTCGTGACGCCGGCGCCGAGCCCGGCGGGATGATGCGTTACGGCATCCCGAACTACCGGCTTCCGCGCGACGTGCTCGAGGTGGAACTGGAGCGGGTCGCGGCGCTGGGCGTGGAGCTGACCTGCAACCACCGGGTCGAGGACCTCGCGGCGGAACGCGCGGAGGGTGGTTTCGACGCGGTGTTCGTCGCGGTCGGCGCGCATCTGGCCAAACGGGTCGACATCCCGGTCTGCGACGCGGGCACGATGATCGACGCGGTGTCGTTCCTGCGCGGTGTCGCCGCCGGGGAACCCCCGGCCGTCGGGCGGCACGTTGCCGTCTACGGCGGCGGCAACACGGCGATGGACGCGGCCCGGGTGGCCCGCCGGCTCGGGGCCGAGGACGCGGTCATCGTCTATCGCCGCACCCGCGAGCAGATGCCCGCCCACGAGGAGGAAGCCGAGGACGCCGAACGCGAAGGCGTACGGATCAACTGGCTGCGCACGGTCACCGCCTTCGACGGTCCCGAACTGCAGGTCGAGGTCATGGAACTCGACGAGTCCGGTCGTCCGCGGCCGACCGGACGTTTCGAGACCCTGGCCGCGGACACGCTGATCATGGCGATCGGCCAGGAGACCGAGTCGGCGTTCATGCGCACGCTGCCCGGAGTCGAGTTCGAGCGCGACGGCAGCGTCCGGGTAGACGGGTCGCTGATGACCGGTTGCCCCGGGGTGTTCGCAGGCGGCGACATGGTGCCCGGCGAGCGCACCGTGACGGTGGGGGTGGGGCACGGGAAGAAGGCGGCGCACCACATCGACGCCTGGCTGCGCCGAGTGTCCGACGAGCGGCCCGCCAAGCATCCGATCGCGACGTTCGACCAGCTGCACCTGTGGTACTTCGCCGACGCGGATCGGCGGGTACAGCCCGAACTGCCCGTCGAGCAGCGCGTTTCCGGGTTCGACGAGGTGGTCGGCGGGGTGTCGGCCGAGGCGGCGACATTCGAGGCGGGCCGGTGCCTGTCGTGCGGCAACTGCTTCGAGTGCGACGGCTGTCTCGGCGCGTGCCCGGAGGACGCGATCGTCAAGCTGGGTGCCGGCCACGGCTACCGATACGACTACGACAAGTGCACCGGCTGCGCAGAGTGCTTCGAGCAGTGCCCGGTCCACGCCATCGAGATGTTTCCGGAGCCGACATGACGCGTGCCACGGTGGACGGCAACGAGGCGGCCGTGTCGGTTGCCTACCGGCTCAACGAAGTGTGCTGCATCTATCCGATCACCCCGTCGTCGGCGATGGCCGAACTGGCCGACGAATGGTCCAGCCGGCACCGGCCGAACGTGTGGGGCACCGTGCCGAGTGTGGTGGAGATGCAGAGCGAGGGCGGCGCGGCGGGCGCGCTGCACGGCGCGCTGCAGGGCGGGGCACTGGCGACGACGTTCACCGCGTCGCAGGGGCTGCTGCTGATGATCCCGAACATGTACAAGATCGCCGGCGAGCTGACCTCGGCGGTCATGCACGTCGCCGCCCGGTCCCTGGCCGCGCAGGGACTGTCGATCTTCGGTGACCATTCGGACGTGATGGCGGTGCGCCAGACCGGGTTCGCGTTGCTCGCCTCGGCCTCGGTGCAGGAGGCGCACGATCTGGCGCTGGTGGCGCAGGCCGCCACCCTGCGGACGCGGGTGCCGTTCGTGCACTTCTTCGACGGCTTCCGCACCTCGCACGAGCTCAACACCATCGAGACGCTGGCCGACGACGACCTGCGGGCCCTGGTGCCCGAGGAGCTGATCCGCGAGCACCGCGGACGCGCGTTGTCGCCGGAGCGGCCGTTCATCCGGGGCACCGCGCAGAACCCGGACACCTACTTCCAGGCGCGTGAGACGGTCAACCCGTTCTACGCCCGGGTTCCGGCCGTGGTGGACGAGTTGATGGCGCGGTTGGGGGAGCGTACCGGCCGCGATATGCGCATCGTCGAGTACACCGGGCATCCCGAGGCGGAACGGGTGCTGGTGCTGATGGGATCCGGTGCGCACACCGCGGCCGAAACCGCTGCCGCGCTCACCGCCCGCGGTGAGCGGGTCGGGGTGGTGCAGGTGCGGCTGTATCGGCCCTTCCCCGCCGAGGCGCTGTCGGCTGCGCTGCCGGCGACGGTGCGCACGATCGGCGTGCTGGACCGCACCAAGGAACCGGGTTCGCTCGGCGAGCCGCTGTATCTCGACGTCGTCGCGGCCCTCGCCGAGGCACATGCCGACGGTGAGCGGGCCGTCATGCCCCGGGTCTGCGGCGGACGCTACGGCCTGTCGTCGAAGGAATTCACGCCCGGCATGGTCGCCGGCGTCTTCACCGAGCTCGCCCGCGAGCGGCCCCGGCGCCGGTTCACCGTCGGCATCGACGACGACGTGTCCGGCACCAGCATCACCTACGATCCGTCCTTCGACATCGAATCCTCCGACACCGTGCGGGCGATCTTCTACGGCCTGGGCTCGGACGGCACGGTCGGGGCCAACAAGAACACCATCAAGATCCTCGGCGACGAGGAGCACCTGCACGCGCAGGGCTACTTCGTCTACGACTCGAAGAAGTCCGGCTCGCAGACCGTCTCGCACCTGCGCTTCGGGCCGCGGCCCATCCGCGCACCGTATCTGGTGAGCCGCGCGGACCTCGTCGGCTGCCATCAGTTCCGATTCCTCGACAAGATCGACGTCCTGGGGCCGGCCGCGCCGGGAGCGACCCTCCTGCTGAACTGCAGACACCGGCCGGACGAGGTCTGGGACGCGCTGCCCCGCCGGGTCCAGGAACAGATCCTCGACAAACGGATCACGCTGTATGCGGTCGACGCGGGCCGGATCGCTCGTGAGGTCGGGCTCGCCGGGCGGATCAATGTCGTGCTGCAGACCTGCTTCTTCGCGATCTCGGATGTGCTGCCGCGCGAGCAGGCCGTCGCCCGGATCAAGAAGTCGGTGGAGAAGACCTACGGCAACCGCGGAGCCGACGTGCTGCGGCGCGAACTGGCCGCGGTGGACCGGGCATTGGAAGAGCTGCACCGGATCGATGTGCCCGACCGGGTGACCACCGCGCGGGTGCCGGCGCCGATCGTGCCCGAGTACGCGCCCGAGTTCGTCCGCACCGTCACCGCGGAGATGATGGCCGGGCGCGGGGACGCCTTGCCGGTCAGCGCGTTTCCCGTGGACGGCACCTATCCGAGCGGCACCACCGCCTACGAGAAGCGCAACATTTCGGAACTGGTCGCGGTGTGGGACCCGGACACCTGCATCCAGTGCGGAAACTGCAGTTTCGTCTGTCCACACAGCGTGATCCGTACCAAGTTCTACGACAAGTCCCACTTGGACGGTGCCCCGGAGCAGTTCGGCTCGGCGGCATTGGGCGCTGTGGGCCTGCCGGATGCCCGGTACACCCTGCAGGTCTACGCCGAGGACTGCACCGGATGCGGGCTGTGCGTCGAGGCCTGTCCTGCCGTGGCCCCCGGCGCGACGGTGACCAAGGCCATCAACCTCGCCCCCCGCGAACCGCGGGTGGCCCCCGAACGCGAGAACATCACCTTCTTCGAGACGCTGCCGACGGCCGACCGGGCCCGGGTGGACTTCGGCACCGTCCGCGGAACGCAGTTCCTCGAGCCGCTGTTCGAGTTTCCCGGCGCCTGCGCGGGCTGCGGGGAGACCCCGTATCTCAAGCTGCTCTCCCAGCTGTTCGGCGACCGGTTGATGATCGCGAACGCCACGGGCTGCTCGTCGATCTACGGCGGCAATCTGCCCACCACCCCCTGGACGACCAACGCGGACGGACGCGGCCCCGCCTGGTCCAACTCCCTGTTCGAGGACAACGCCGAATTCGGGCTCGGGTTCCGGCTGGCCGCCGACGAGCACACCCGGCTCGCCCGGCGGCGCCTGACCGAACTGCGCGAGGCGATCGGTGCCGACCTCGTCGACGACATCCTGACGGCGCCGCAGCTGCGCGAGTCCGAGCTGCGCGCCCAGCGGGAGCGGGTGGCCGAACTCGAAACCCTTCTCGCAGAGCTGGATCCCGCCGTGACCGCCGACCTGCGCAGTGTGCTCGACCACCTGGTGCGGCGCAGCGTGTGGATCGTCGGCGGCGACGGCTGGGCCTACGACATCGGTGCCGGGGGCCTCGACCACGTCCTGGCCAGCGGCCGCAACGTCAATGTCCTGGTCCTCGACACCGAGGTGTATTCCAACACCGGGGGGCAGATGTCCAAGGCCACCCCGCTCGGGGCGGTCGCGAAGTTCGCCGCCGGCGGGAAGACGGTCCCGATGAAGGATCTCGCGTTGCAGGCCATCGCCTACGGCAACGTCTACGTCGCCCGGGTCGCGATGGGCGCCGATCCGCAGCACACGTTGCAGGCGATGCGGGAAGCCGAAGCCTACGAGGGACCCTCGCTCGTGATCGCCTACAGTCAGTGCATCGCGCACGGCATCGACATGCGTCACGGGATGGACCAGCAGTACCGCGCGGTGGCCAGCGGGCACTGGCCGCTGATCCGCTACGACCCGGTGTTGCGGGCGGCCGGGCAGAATCCGTTCCTGCTCGATTCGCACCGGCCGAGGATTCCGCTCGAGGACTACCGCAGCCGCGAACTGCGGTACCGCGCGCTCGCCAACACCGATCCGGCGGAATACGACCGGCTCCTCGGCCTCTCCGGGGAGGCGATCGCTCAGCGCTGGGACCGGTACGAGGACATGGCGTCGCAAGGGTCGCACCACTTCACCGCAGACGCCCGCAAGGACAGCTGATGGACCTGTCGACGCGGTATCTGGGCCTGGCCCTGCCGAACCCACTGGTGGCGGCGGCTTCCCCACTGTCACGCACGGTCGACGGTGTCCGACGGCTCGCAGAGGCAGGCGTCGGTGCGGTGGTGCTCTATTCGCTGTTCGAAGAGCAGCTGCTGCGCGAAGCGGAGCGCAATGCGGCACTGACCGAGCACGGTTCGCAGAGCTACGCCGAGTCCCTGTCGTACTTTCCGGAGGAAGCCGTCGAGGACCACGGACCGCGCCGCTACCTGAGTCTGCTCGAACGCGCCGTGCAGGCGGTCGCCGTCCCGGTGATCGGCAGCCTGAACGGCGTCACCCCGGGCGGGTGGGCGGGCTACGCACGGTCGATGCAGGACGCCGGTGCGGCCGCGATCGAGCTGAACATCTACTACCTGCCCGGTGATCCGCACATCAGCGGCCGGGACGTCGAACAACGGCACCTCGACGTCCTGGCCCGGGTCGCGGACGCCGTCACCGTGCCGGTGGCGGTCAAGGTGAGCCCCCAGTTCAGTTCGATCGCCGAGATGGCGCTTCGCCTCGACGAGGCCGGGGCCGACGGGCTGGTGCTGTTCAATCGGTTCCTGCAGCCCGACATCGATCCCGAAACCCTCACCGTGGTGCCTGCCGTGACCCTCTCGACCCCCGCGGAGACCCGGCTGCCGCAGACCTGGATCGCGTTGCTGCGTGGACGGGTGCGTGCCGACCTGGCCGCGACCACCGGCGTCGAGGACGCCACCGACGTGATCAAGTACCTGCTCGCCGGCGCGGACGTCGTGCAGTCCGCCTCGGCGTTGCTGCGCCACGGTCCCGAGTACGCCGCCGTCCTGCTCGACGGTATGTGCGAGTGGATGCGCCGCAAGGGGTATCGCAGCGTCGACGAGTTCCGGGGGATGCTCGCCGTGCCGCCCGGCGCGGACGGGACCGGCCGCGGACGCGGCGACTATGTGAGCGCGCTGCGCGAGGCCGACCACCGCGCCTACGGCATCCCGTGAGCCGAGGTGGCCGAATTCATACGCGGTACGGTCCCGGCGCACCGGGGCCGGCGCCCGGTGCGCCGAGTGCGCCACCCGGGGGCAATTCCACCGCGACGATCCCCTCGCGCTCGGCGTGGTGGACGAACTCGGCGCCGGGGCCGAAGAACAACCGGGGGCGCACGGCGTCGAGACCGATCGGCCACAGCGTGCCGTAGTGGATAGGCACTGCCAGGCCCGCCGCCACCAGCCGCGCGACGACCGCGGCCCGCGCTGGGTCGAGGTGGCCGTTGCCGAGGGTCGGACCCCAGCCGCCGACGGGTAGCAGCGCGAGGTCCACCGGGCCAACGTGGTCGGCGAGGTCCGGGTACAGGTCGGTGTCGCCGGCGAAGTAGGTCCGCCGGTCCCCCTCGACGACGTACCCGATCGCCGGGGCGAGCTCCGGGCCGCGTCGCCAGCGCCGGCCGTCGTGTTGGGCGGGCACGGCGCGCACGGTGAGCTTGCCGATCCGTGTCTCGTCGCCGGGCCGCAGCGGCACCAGGCGGTCGGCGAACTGGCGCAGCGCGGGCAGGCCGTCGATCGCCCGCCACGGGGCCACGATCGGAACGTCCGGGTCGAGCAGCCGCAGCGACGGCAGGTGGGTGTGGTCGGCGTGCAGGTGCGAGAGCAGGACGGCGTCCGGGTTGTGCACGTGCGGCCCGCTCGGGGTGGGCCCCCGGCGGCGGCGCAGATGCGCGACGCGGTCGGTCAGCACCGGATCGGTCAGGACGACCGTCCCGCGGTCCATGATCAGCGCGCTGGCATGTCCGAGCCAGCGCACACCGGATGTGGCGGCATCCGGACCCGGTAGCGCGCTCACGACCCTTACGATTCCAGACGAGGGAAGGGGCCGCGATGCGCACGGTGGGCGGCATGGTGCGGGTGCTTGTCGAGTTCCTCGTGCTGTGGGGGTCGTCGGCGCTCGCGCTCATCGTGCTCGACCGCATCCTCGGCGGCATCACCCTGGACCCGTCGGGCTTCACTCCGCTACCCACGCTTCCGGCCGCGCTGGTGCTCGCGTTGGTGTTCGGCCTGCTCAACGCGGCGCTGTGGCCGGTGATGATGCGGTTGATGTCGTGGATCGGCCCGGTGCTGCTGTTCGTCGGGGTGTTTGTGGCCGGCGGTGTGATCATGCTGTTGACGCTGTACCTGGTACCGGTCGCGGCGGTGGACCAGCGCCGGGATGCGTTCTACCTCGCGGCGCTGCTCTCGCTGTTCACCTCCGTCGTCTCGGGCGCCATCGCGTCCCGCTCCGATACCGCGTACCGGCTGATGCAGGTGCGCCGACAGCGGTTCCGGCTGCGTCGCAACACCGCACTCGTGGACGCGTCCCCGGGGCTGTTGTGCATCCAGATCGACGGCCTCGGTTACGACGTGCTGCGTCGCGCGATCGCCGACGGTGTGACCCCGGCGCTGGCGAAGTTGGTGCGCGAGACCCACCGGCTGATGCCGTGGCACACCGACTGGAGCAGTCAGACCGGTGCGACCCAGCTGGGCGTGCTGCACGGCTCCAACCACAACGTGCCGGCGTTCCGCTGGTACGACAAGACCACCGAGCACGTCTCGGTGTTCAGCAACCCGGTCGACAACGAGCAACGCGAACTCGAACGCACCCACATCCCCGGCCTGCTGGGGCACGACGGTACGAGCCGGGGCAACCTGTTCACCGGCGGCGCGCACGACAACGTGCTCGTCGTCAGCCGCATGCGCGGTGCCCGCCTCGGCGGCGGTGCCGGCTACAGCGACTATTTCGCCGACCCGGCGAGCGCGCTGCGCACGTTCATCCGGATGCTCGCGGAACTGCAACGAGAACTACGCCAGTCGCTGCGGCAGAAGCGGAAGGACATCCAGCCGCGGGTGCCGCGGGGCGGGCTCTATCCGTTCGTGCGGGCGTTCGCGACCGTGCTCGCCACCGACGTCGCCGTCGCGGCGGTGGTCGGCGATCTGATCAAGGGGCGCAGCGTCGTCTACGTCGACCTGATCGGCTACGACGAGGTGTCGCACCACTCCGGCATCTCCCGGCCCGAGACCCTCGCGGTGCTGACCAAACTCGACGACGTCGTCGAGATGCTGCTCGCCGTGGTGGCGCAGGCCGATCGGCCCTACCGCGTCGTCGTGCTGTCCGATCACGGGCAGAGTCAGGGCGCGACCTTTCTGCAACGCTACGGGGAAACCTTGGGGCAGTTGGTCATCCGGCTGGCCACCCGGCGCGAACCGGCGAAACGTCACTGGTACGAGCGCGAATCCGACGTCTCCGCCCAGCCCGGGGCGGAGGGGCGCGCCTACGCCGCGGCCAGCGTGCACTCGCCGGCCGCCGGCGAGGAGGCGCACGCCTGCCCAGGTGAGCCGATCGTGCTCGGCTCGGGCAACCTCGGCCTGGTCTACTTCCCGCACATGTCCGGACGCGCCGACGTCCACGCCATCGAGGCCGCCCACCCCGGTCTGCTCACCGGGCTGCGCGAGCATCCCGGGATCGGCTTCCTGCTCGTGGCCGCTCCCGGCGGGTCCGTGGTGCTCGGGCCTCACGGTCAGGTCGACGTGACGACGGGGAAAGTCACCGGCCGGAACCCGCTGGCGGTGATGGGCCCCGACGCGCTGGCGAAGGTGCGCCGCACCGACACCTTCGACAACGTTGCCGACATCATGGTCGGCGGCGCGTACTGGCCCGACACCGACGAGGTCGCGGCGTTCGAGGAGCAGGTCGGCTCGCACGGCGGCATGGGCGGACCGCAGAGCACCCCGTTTCTCGTCTACCCCGCCCACCTGCCCGCCCCGCCCGAACCGCTGCACGGCGCCGAGGCCGTGCACACGGTGCTCGTCGGCTGGCGGGATTTTTCGACGGGACCGCGCCCAGCGATGACGAAGCAGGACGCGCCGACCGGTGCGGATGACCCGGGACGCCCGGCATCCCGGGGCTGACCGCGGGACAGACCGGCCGAGGAGGGGTGGAGCCGGCCGACCGCTTCGAAGCCGAGGGATCTCGGCGCGGCGTGGGAGGACCTCGAGGTCGGGGTCGAACACCTCACCCGATGGAAGCGGATTGCGCTGGTCACCAACCGATTGATCAGGCACCTCGTTGTTCGGTTGGATGACGCCGGGCCACCTCGGACGCTTTCCCGTGGCCGCCCGGGGCGACACGATCGCCTGGACGGCGCAGGTCGGCGGCCGGCACGTCGGCACCGACACTCGGGCAGCCGGTCGTACGGGGCAATGATGCACTTCTTCCCGTCGGCTGGGCGATCCCGGGTGCTGGGGCGGTGGCCGGACATACACTCGAGGCAGTCCTTTCCGGCGGAGCACACCGGGACTGCGTGATTCGAGACGAGCATGACCGAGGCGGGTGCGGTTCCCCCCACCGCGGAGCGGTGGAGCGCCTCGTCGCCGAGTTCGACGGCCGTCTCCCGCTGCATTGGGTGGAGGCGGTCGTGGCGCCGGCGTCGAGGACTTGCGGGGGTTCCGGTGCCGGACCTGCCCCGAGCTGGTCGAACGATTCGCCCGGCGGCGCCTGCTCGATCCGGTCGAGTCCGGGCAGTTTGCGGTGCCGTAGCCGCGGCGTCGACGCCGCTGCGGCGGTCGAGGAGGTCCGGTCGAGGAGGTGCACATCATGGAGTCGTTCTGGGATTTCCTGTGGTACACGATCGTCGTGTTCGTGTTCGCGGCGTATCTGATCGTGCTGTTCCAGATCCTGATCGATCTGTTCCGGGACCACACCGTCTCCGGCGTGGCCAAGGCCTTCTGGGTGGTGGTGCTGATCGTGGTCCCGTTCTTCAGCGCCTTGATCTACCTCGTGGTGCGCGGCCAGGGGATGGCCATCCGGGCTGGGCAGGCGCAGCTCGCGGCCAGGCAGACCACCGACGAGTACATCCGGCAGGTGACGGCCGGCAGATCTCCGGCCGGGCAGATCGCCGACGCGAAGGCCCTGCTCGACTCGGGTGCGATCACCCCCGCGGAGTTCGTGCAGCTCAAGGACAAGGCGGTGGGGCAGAATACCGCCGGGCAGGGCACCGCCGGCCGCGACAGCATGCCCCGTCGCTGACGAGCGACTGCACGAGGTGCCGGTGCGGGGACCGCCTGCGCCGGCCGTGACATCGGGCCGAAGACGTGCGGGGTGAAGGTGATGGAGACCGGACCGTCCCGGACCGTTCGCCTGTGGCGTCGGGCCCCGTGGAGCCACAGTCCCTTGATGCGCCGGTACGACCGGATCGAATGGGTCGATGTGACCGGCGCTCCGGTCGCCCCTCCGCGGAGCGGGGCGGACAGTGCCGCCACCGCCGTCGTCGGGGCCCTGACGGTGTGGACGGTGACGGCGGCGGCGGCAGGCGCGGGGCTGTACGGGCTGCACCAGTGGGCCGAGCATCGCCGAGGGGCGGCCTGGGACAGCGAGTGGCGCGGGCTGGGCACGACGCCGGGATGGCCGGCCTGAGCGGCAGGTATGCGGCCGTGTGCGGACGCGCTCGAACGCCGCGCTCAGGGGGCGATGCGAGCGTTCCGGAGGTTATCGATTCTGCTCGGCGTTCCTGAGGTCGATGGCGAGTTGGTCGGCGGCCATGTCGGTAGCTCTGGAGACGATCCGGTTGGCGGCTTTGATGTTTGCGACGATCTGATCGGCGAGGTTGGTTTCGTACACCACGATCACGCCGGCCTGGCCCTCGTCGAGGGTCTCACCGAGTTCTTTGACGTCGCTGCGTTTCATCCGGTCGCTGGCGTGCCCCACCACGGCCCCGAGGGCCGTCCCGCCGGCGGCGGCACCGACGAGACCGATGCCCACGGGCGGGAACAGCGCCGCCACCACCCCCACCGCCAGTCCCCAGCCGAGGCCGACCGCTGCCCCGTGGCGGGTGGGTTGTTCGTGCTTCTTGACGATGTGGACCTTCCCGTTCTCGTCCTTGGCGATGACGGACGCGTCGAAGTCGTGGGAGGTGCGTATCTCGCGGTACAGCTGCTCGAGTGCCTCGAAGTCCGCTACGGCGTCGTCGACGCTGTCGTATGCCGCAGCGCTCACGTACAGGATGTCGTGCTCGTGCTTGCTCATGTGCAAACCTCCGAAATCTGATCGACCTGCAGGGGCTGACCGAAGGACGTCAGCGCCTGACGGCCGTCGCGTTGCCGAGGGCGAAGCTCGGTCCGACGGCACGGTTCGTCCTAGTAGTCGGCTCGCGGATTCCAGGTCGACACCGCCCAGATGACCACCACGTCCAAGGCGATGATCAGGATCGACCACCACGGGTAGTACGGCAGCCACAGGAAGTTCGCCAGGATCGACAGTGCCGCGACGACGATCGCCGCTACCCGCGCCCACGTTGCGCCGGTGATCAACGCGATGCCCACGACCACCAACACCACCCCGAGGACGATGTGGATCCACCCCCACGCGGTGAAGTCGAACTTGAACGTGTACTCCTGGCCCTGGACGAACAACTCGTCCTCGGCCACCGCGGCGATGCCCTGGAGCAACTGGACGATGCCGACGGTGGCCATGATGACCGCCGCCCCCACCGACGTGCCCGCCGCGATGCCCTGCTTGACGCTGATGCTTCCCGGGTCGTGACGTACATCCTCGGACATGGCGGTCCCCTTCACCGGCTGGATGAGACATCAGCAGTATGCGCCGATCCCGCACCCGCCTCGGGGAAAGTGCTGATCTTCCTCACCGTCCGGGGTGAACGGTGTGGTCCGGGAAATGGTCTCACGTGCTTTCGCTCGGCTGCACGAGGTGCCTTCCCCGGGCGGAAACCGCACCGAAGGTGGGCACACAGGGCCACCGTCAACGACGAACCCGGTTCCTGCCCCGTACACGACCCGCCGTGCAGAGGATAGGGCCTCGGGGGGAGTCGGTTCGAGCGTTTCACCACTGTGGAAGAGGCTCTGCGATGGCCGTTATCGACAGCGACGAGACGGGCCCGATCGACTCGTCATCGAGTGGCCCGCCGCCGGCCCGTGCCCACCGCCGCAGGCGTTCGACATGACCTCGGGCCAGCCGACGATCCGAACAGAACCCCCCGGCCTCGTGCAGAGGGGCCTGATTCCGCCGCGGGTGCGCAGATCGAAGTGGTATCGAAACGTGTTCCTACCCGTCCTGTTCTGCGGGACAATACTTCTCATGGACGACAGCGAAGTGCACGCCATCGACGTCGTCCGAATCCGACTCGGCCAGCGCTACCCCGACCTCGACCCCGAGGTGGTCGGGGGCCTGATCGAGGCCACGCTCGGTCGGCTCGACGGATGCCGCATCCGAGACTTCGTCCCCCTGCTGGTCGAACGGGCCGCCACGCGCACACTCGACGCGACGTACCCCCGTGCACCGGAGTCTCGAGAACCGATGCGCACACCCGAACCGCCCGCGGTGACCGAGACCGGCGAGGTGCGGACCGCGAGCAGCGTCCGGGTGCGGTGGGCCGTTCTCGTGCGTCGCTCACCACGCCTGTCGTAGGCGGTGACAAGAGACGGCGAGGCCCGGGTCGGAACCGGAGTCGACGGTCGTCCACCACACCCGGGCGGGCGGGATGCTATTCCTTCGACAGGGCCGGAAGGTCTGATTCCGACTGTAGGGCGCATGCTGTCGGCGCCCAGCTCGGTCCGACCCTGCTCGACTCACGCAGCCCCCGGTCGTCGGCACCGTGGCCGGGTCCCTGGCCACGGTGGTGCGCACGGTGACCGAGGCGACCGACCGATCAATCGACACGACGCCTCGATGTGCGACACCGTCAGCCCGCGTGCCAACTGCTGCGCTCGTCAGCCGTCCAGCATCGCCTCGAAGGCGCGGTCCTCAGCGCGCAGCCAGGGTGTCGGCGACACGCCCATTTCCGAAACCAGGGTCACGTCCTGAAACGGTTGGGAATCCGATACGAATCAACGACGGGGGCTCAGGAGCTGGGGTCCATCGCCAGCCCGGCGACGGCGGCCTTGGCGGTGCGCCCGACCCCGATCAGCGTGGCCGAACCGGGGCCGGTCCAGTCCCCGTAGCCGAGCAGATGCAGCCTGGGTTCCTTCAACGCCTGGGTGCCCGCCACAGCGATCGAACCGTCTGGCCCACGCAGGTGCAGCGGCCGCAGAGGCGCCAGGGCGGGTCGAAAACCGGTGGCCCACACGATTACCTCCGCGCGCCGGCTCTCGCCGGTGTCGTCCCAGAAGATGCCGTCACGGGTCAGCCGGTCGAACATCGGCAGCGGATCCAGCGCGCCGCGGTCCCGGGCCGCGAGGACCTCCGGGACCATCACGATGTCACCGAGGTCGGTGATACCGCCCGGATCGGGGCGCCCGGCCGCCAGCGCCATCGCTCGCCGCGAGGCCATCTCGAACAACACGCGTCCGTCGACGTCGTCCGGCAGGAACCGCGGCGGCCGGGTGGTCACCCAGGTGGTGCCGGTGACCTCCGAGATCTCGGCGACCAGCTGGGCCCCGGAGTTGCCGCCGCCGACCACCACCACCGCCTTACCGGCGAATTCACCCGGGGTGCGGTACTGCACGGTGTGCAACTGTCTGCCCGCGAAGCTGCGGGCCCCGGGATAGACGGGCCAGAACGGCTGCTGCCAGGTGCCGGTGGCACTGATCACCCGCCGCGCCCGCCACACCTGCTCCGCGGTGTCCACCCGCAGCCGCTCCCGGTCGTCGTCGTGGGTGACCGCCCGCACCCGCACCGGCCGCCGCACCGGCAGGCCGTAGCGACGCTCGTACGCGGTCAGATACTCGATCACATGCCGAGCCGGTGGGAACCCGTCCCGCCACGGCGGCATCGGCCATCCCGGCAGCGACGCGTACTCCGCCGGGGAGAACAACCGCAGCGAGGGCCAGGTGTGCGGCCACGCGCCGCCCGGGGCGGACCGGTCGTCGAGGATGACGAACTCGTGCCCGGCCCGGCGCAGGTAGTACCCGGCGGCCAGGCCGGCCTGCCCGCCCCCGATCACCACGACGTCCACCTCGATCGCGCTCATCGTCTCCCTCGTCACCCGTGGCCCGCCGCCGTGCGCGGATCGCCGATCTCAGCCGTCAGGGATGGCCGGGGCGTCGAGCAGGCTCGCCGCGGCGATCAGGGCGGCCTTGACGATCAGTCGTTCGGGGATCTCCTCGAACGTGACCGGTCCGAGTGCGACGGTCCGGCACGGGGAGTCGCCGCACACCGAGCAGCAGCGGCTGCTGCCGACGTCGGCGTCGAGCCAGTCCTCGAGCGGGCGGCCGGCGATCCAGATGCGGTTGGATTCGGCCGGGTTCGCGGCGAAGGCGGCGTCGTCGAGTTCGCGGACCTCGAGGTGCGGTGCGATGCCGAGCGGGCGCAGGACCTGCTCGAGCGTGCCGACCGCGTGCTGGACCTGCTCACCGGTGCCGGCGCAGCGGCGGCACGTCTGGCCCTGGCTGACCAGGCGTTGCCAGACGATGGGCAGTGCCGTCATCGCGCACCCCTTCTCGGTTCGCGGGGAAGGTGGGAGTCGCCCCGGGCTCCAGTGTGGCCGACCCGGCCGGGCCGCAGGGCGTGTCCCGGCGGATCCGGCCGGGGCACGCCCTGCGGTCGGGTCAGCTGCGGACGGCGCCGGGGACGAGTTCGGCGATCAGTGCCTCGACCCGCGTCTTGATCTCGTCGCGGATGGGGCGGACCGAGTCGACCCCCTTGCCGGCCGGGTCCTCGAGCACCCAGTCGCGGTAGCTCTTGCCGGGGAAGACAGGGCAGGTGTCGCCGCAGCCCATGGTGATCACCACGTCGGAGGCTTCGACGGCGTCGGTGGTGAGGATCTTCGGGGATTGGGTGGAGATGTCGATGCCGAGCTCGGCCATGGCCTCGACGGCGGCGGGGTTGACCTGATCGGCGGGGGCGCTGCCGGCGGAACGGACCTCGACGGCGTCGCCGGCGAGGGCGGTGAGGAATCCGGCGGCCATCTGGGAGCGGCCGGCGTTGTGCACGCACACGAACAGCACGGACGGCGTGGTGGTCATCGAGGGAACCTTTCGGGTGTCAGACGGTGGGAACGGCGGTGAGGTCGGCAAGCAGAGCGCGGACCCGGGCGTCGAGGTCGTCACGGAGGGTGCGGACCACCTCGAGGGATTGTCCGTCCGGGTCGGGGACGGTCCAGTCGAGGTAGCGCTTGCCGGGGTAGACGGCGCAGGCGTCGCCGCAGCCCATGGTCACGACCACGTCCGCGGCGGCGACGACGTCGTCGGTGAGCGGCTTGGGGAACTCGGCGCCGAGATCGAGTCCGAGTTCGGCCATGGCCTCGACCACGACCGGGTTGATCGCCGCGATCGGCGCGGAGCCGGCGGAGCGGACGTGGACGCGGCCACCGGCGTGGTGGTCGAGCAGGGCGGCAGCCATCTGGGAGCGGCCGGCGTTGTGCACACAGACGAACAGCACCTCCGGAACGTCCTTGGCGACGGCGCCTTCGGCCTGTGCCAGGGCGGTCAGTCGTTCGGCGGCGAACCGCGGGGCGAGCGCGGTCAGGTGGGTGTAGACGGTGGCGGTGCGGCGCAGTGCCGCATAGGACTCGAACACCACCCGTTCGACGGTCTGCGGGGAGAAGATTCCGTCGTACTTGTCGGCGAGGTGCTCGGCGGCGCGCTGGAGTACCGCCTGCGGCATGAGCAGTTCGGGCTGGTGGCGGTCGGAGTGGTCGGACATGTCGTCTCCCTGGCTCTCGGGCTTCACGAAGCAGCGGGGGTGGCGGAGGGGGTGAAGCGCTTGCGCAGGGCGAGCGAGACGTAGACGAGGCCGACGAGCACGGGCACCTCGATGAGCGGCCCGACGACGCCCGCGAGGGCCTGCCCGGAGGTGACGCCGAAGGTGGCGATGGCCACGGCGATGGCGAGTTCGAAGTTGTTGCCGGCCGCGGTGAACGCGAGGGTGGTGGTGCGCTCGTAGCCCAGGCCCATCGCGGCGCCCAGGAGATAGCCGCCGCCCCACATGATCGCGAAGTACGCCAGCAGCGGCAGGGCGATGCGGGCGACGTCCCATGGGTGGGAGGTGATCTGCTCGCCCTGCAGCGCGAAGAGCATCACGATGGTGAACAGCAGCCCGTACAGGGCCCACGGCCCGATCGTGGGCAGGAACTTCTGCTCGTACCAGGTGCGGCCCTTGGCCTTCTCGCCGAAGTGCCGGGTGAGGAAGCCGGCGAGCAGCGGGATGCCGAGGAAGATGAGCACCGACTTGGCGATCTGCCAGGGCGAGACGTCGAGGGTGGTCTGCTCGAGTCCGAGCCAGCCCGGCAGCACCGAGAGATAGAACCAGCCGAGGCCGGCGAACATGATCACCTGGAAGACGGAGTTCAGCGCGACCAGCACGGCGGCGGCCTCGCGGTCGCCGCAGGCGAGGTCGTTCCAGATGATGACCATGGCGATGCAGCGGGCCAGACCGACGATGATCAGTCCGGTGCGGTACTCGGGCAGGTCGGGCAGCATCAGCCAGGCCAGGGCGAACATCAACGCCGGCCCGACGATCCAGTTCAGGACCAGCGAGCCGATCAGCATCCGCCGGTCGCCGGTGACGGTGTCGAGCCGGTCGTAGCGCACCTTGGCGAGCACCGGGTACATCATGATCAGCAGGCCGAGGGCGATCGGCAGCGAGATGCCGTCGATCTCGACGGTGGAGATGATGTCGCCTAGGCCCGGGATCAGGCGGCCGAGCAACAGGCCGGCGACCATGGCGACGCCGATCCACACCGGCAGGAACCGGTCGAGAGTGGACAGCTTGCCGACCACGGCCGGGTGGTCGCTGGTGGTGGTCACGAGGCGACCTCCTCGAGGGTGACGGCGGGCGTGCAGGACGAGTTCGCGACGATCCCGGATTCGACGGACAGCACCGCGGACAGCTGGGCCAGAGCGGAGGGGACGACCCGGTAGTGCACCCAGGTGCCGCGACGTTCGCAGTCGAGGAGGCCGGCCTCCCGCAGCACCTTCAGATGGTGCGAGATGGTCGGTTGCGACAGGTCGAAGGACGGTGAGATGTCGCACACGCAGCACTCGCCACCCTCGTGGCTGGCGATCAGGCTCAGCATCCGCAAGCGCACCGGATCGCCCAGGGCCTTGAACATGCGGGCCAGGTCACCGGCCCAATCGGAGGTGAGCGGCTCGCGGCTGAGCGGCGGGCAGCAGGGCTCGTCCCCGCGCGGCGGTTGATTCGGCATGCGTCTATATTGACGGTTGTCGAAACACGGCGTCAAACGGACAGCCGGTCCGGTCGGAAGGAACCCCCACGTGCGCACACCCTCGGTGCTGTTCGTCTGCGTGAAGAACGGCGGCAAGTCCCAGATGGCCGCCGCGCTGATGCGCAAGGCCGCCGGCGGCCGCATCGCCGTGCATTCCGCCGGAACGGCACCGGGTCCGGCGCTCAACGCCCTCTCGGTGCAGGCGCTCGAGGAGGTCGGCGCACCGGTGGACGGCGAGTATCCCAAGCCGATCGATCCGCAGCTGCTGCGGGAGGTCGACCTCGTCGTCACCCTCGGCCGCGACGCCCGTGTCGACGCGGCGTACGTGGAGAACTGGGACACCGACGAGCCGTCCGAGCGTGGCATCGACGGCATCGAACGGATGCGCCTCGTGCGGGACGACATCGCCGCCCGCGTCGACGCGCTCGCCGCCCGCCTGCTCGACTCCGCTTCCCCCATCCGCTGATCCGACCGATCCAGGAGAAACTCATGAGCACCATCGCAGTCTTCGAGCCGGCCCTGTGCTGCAACACCGGCGTGTGCGGCGACGACGTGGACCGGAACCTCGTCACCTTCACGGCCGACATGCAGTGGCTGAAGGATCAGGGTGCCACCATCACCCGCCACAACCTCGCCAACGATCCGCTGGCCTTCGCGCACAATCCCGCCGTCAAGCGGTTCCTCGAGGTCGCCGGCTCCGCCGGTCTGCCGCTCGTGCTCGTCGACGACGTCACCGTGCTCACCGGCCGCTACCCCGATCGGACCCAGCTCGCCGCGTGGGCGGGACTCGATGCCGCGCAGGCGCCCGCCGGCGCGACGATGCTGAATATCGCGGACGATGCCTGCTGCACACCCGGCGACTCCACCTGCTGCTGAGCTGTCGACCCGAGGACGAGGAGATCACCGGATGACCACCCCCGCATTCCTGACCGACCCGCCGCGGTTCGTGTTCTTCACCGGCAAGGGCGGCGTCGGCAAGACCTCCATCGCCTGTGCGAGCGCGCTGAGCCTCGCCCGCGCCGGGAAGAAGGTGCTGCTGGTCTCGACGGACCCCGCCTCGAACGTCGGCCAGGTCTTCGGCCTCACGATCGGCAACGCCCTCACCGCAATTCCCGCGGTGCCGGGCCTGTCGGCGCTCGAGATCGATCCCGAGCAGGCCGCCGACGCCTATCGTGAACGCATCGTCGGACCGGTGCGGGGTTTGCTGCCCGACGCGGAGATCGCCTCGATCACCGAACAGCTCTCCGGTTCGTGCACCACCGAGGTCGCGTCCTTCGACGAGTTCACCTCGCTGCTGACCGACACCGACGGCGAGATCGCCTCGTTCGACCACGTGCTGTTCGACACCGCCCCCACCGGACACACCATCCGGCTGCTGCAGCTGCCCGGGAACTGGACCGAGTTCCTCGAGGCGGGCAAGGGTGACGCGTCGTGCCTCGGACCGCTCGCCGGGCTCGACAAGCAGAAGGCCATGTACGCCGCCGCGGTCGGCGCACTGGCGGACCCGCAGCGCACCCGGCTCGTGCTCGTCGCCCGCGCCACCCGCTCCGCCCTCGCCGAGATCGACCGCACCCACGGCGAACTCGCCGCCCTCGGGCTGAGCCGCCAGCACGTCGTCGTCAACGGCGTCCTGCCGGCGCCGTCCGGCGACACGGACCCCCTCGCCCTCGCGATCCACCGTCGCGAACAGGCCGCATTGGCGGGCATGCCGGCGGCGCTGAAGCCGTTGCCGCTGGACCTGATCGAGCTCAAGGCCGCGAACATGATCGGTCTCGATGCCCTCGGGACGCTGTTCGAGACGGCCGACGGTCGCACGGACCCCCCGCCGGAGACCGGCGCGCTGTCGGACGTCGCGGATGCGCCGCTGCGCGCCCTGATCGACGAGATCGAGCGGGACGGGCACGGTCTCGTGATGTGCATGGGCAAGGGCGGGGTCGGGAAGACCACGGTCGCCGCGGCCGTCGCCGTGGCCCTGGCCGAACGCGGGCACGAGGTCCACCTGACCACCACCGACCCCGCCGCACACCTGACCGAGACCCTGCACGGCGATGTCGAACACCTCCACGTCTCGCGCATCGATCCCGCCGAGGCCACTCGCGCCTACCACGAGCGGGTGATGGCCACCAAGGGTGCACACCTCGACGAGCAGGGCCGTGCGACCCTCGCCGAGGATCTGCGCTCCCCGTGCACCGAGGAAGTGGCTGTCTTCCAAGCCTTCTCGCGAGTGATCCAGGAGTCCCGGCGCAAGTTCGTCGTCGTCGACACCGCACCCACCGGCCACACCCTGCTGCTGCTCGACGCCACCGGCTCCTACCACCGCGACGTCACCCGGCAGCTGGGCCCGGGCCTGCACGCCGTCACCCCGATGATGCGCCTGCAGGACCCGGCTTCGACCAAGGTCTTGTTGATCACCCTCGCCGAGACCACTCCCGTGCTCGAGGCCGCCGGGCTCCAGGCCGACCTCGAACGTGCCGGTATTCACCCCTGGGCGTGGGTGATCGACAACTCCGTGGCCGCCGCCGCGCCCACCGCGCCGCTGCTGCGCCGCCGCGCCGCCGCCGAGCTCGAGCAGATCGACAAGGTCCGTACCGAACTCGCCGATCGCTACGCGGTCGTGCCGCTGCTCGCGACCGAACCGGTCGGGGTGCCGGCGCTCCGGGCGCTCGGCGAAGTGTCCGCCCCGGCCGCCGTGCGGTAGCGCTCGGTCCCGAAATGCGCGATCCCGCCCCGGCATCCGGGGCGGGATCGATGCGTGCGGCCGTGATCAAGCGCCGGCGGCCTCGAGGCCGGTGGTGATGTCGGCGAGGATGTCGTCGATGCCTTCGATGCCCACGGCGAGGCGGACCTGGCCGGGGGTGACGCCGGCGGCGAGTTGCTCGGTGGCGGTGAGCTGGGAGTGGGTGG